>JBFRWE010000190.1:0-4220 GCA_051439345.1 Xenococcaceae cyanobacterium | reverse complement strand
TAACTCCCGAATCTTCTTGGGTGGCAGTTTAGAGTAGCGATAGAGAGCAAAACCGATATTTTCATCCACGGTTAAGGAATCAAATAAAGCTGACTGCTGAAATACCATCCCTACACCCAAAGACGCTTCGCCCTCCTCGATTGTACCTTGTCTTTTTTGTCCATTAATATAGACTTCTCCTGTATCCGGTTTTAATAAACCAGCAATCACTCGCAAAATTGTCGATTTACCAGTACCAGAAGGACCAATTACTCCTAAGGCATCTCCTGGATAAATTTTTAGGTCTACATTATCCAAAATCTTTTTAGAACCAAAAGACTTAGAAACTCCTTTGAGTTCGACTAGGGGTTCAACCATCAGAATGCTTGCTCAAAATGCCATGACAGCTTCTACTATAGATTACTATTGTCCTCTTTGCCCCTAGCAGCAGTCATCAACGGAAAATTTACACCTGGAAAAATTTTGTGCTTGTTTCTTTTTCAGGGTGGAAAATAAAGTGATAGTTTCATCAATTTTTCCTTGCCACAAAAGACTTTTAGCTTCAAGAATCCGTTTATTTGAACCACCGACTTTATACAAATTTTCTATCAGATGAAACCAATCTAAAATTTCTCTAGTTTTTCCTTGAGGATTAAATAAGATCATCAAGTTCCAAATCCCTGAGTGACCATCTCCTACACAAGTTAACAGTGGGGTTAATGGTTGATGATTCACCCAATCTACTAAAGCTTCATTTTCTTGAAACCAAGCCATTCGCGCTTGTGGATGAAGACAAACTGCTTTGTAGTCTCTCCAAATACAAGCCTCACCTTTATTGGCTGTTCTTAAACGAACTTTTCCTCCATCCACGCTGATTTCTGAAACCTCTTCAGTACAATTTATTTCTCGAAACTGATGACGATGAACTAACCTTTGTTGTGTTTTTGGCGACACCTTCATTCCTGTATAACGTTCTACATCTCTAGCTGCGTTGTCGTAAGATACATTAGCACTTGCTCTTAAACAACACTCAGTTAAATAAGGGCTTATTCTTTGATGGGATTCTACTTGAAGTTTAAAAGCTTGTTTTTCACTTATGGGTAATTCTCCCAGAATACTTTTTAATTTTCTAATTCGCCCTGCTTGTGTTCGAGTACTTTGCTTGATAAAAAAAAGCCTAATTGAGGTGTAATATATTTGAGTGTTTGTTCTCTAACTTTTGCTTCAATTTGAGCCAAAGTTTTTACCTGTTCTGGTTTAGCTTGTCTGTATAGAATTTTGGCGAGTGCCTGAAGGTGTTTTGTTAGCTCTTTTTCGTCTTCTGGTGTCATCAGTTTCCTTTCTTTTCTCTTCTGACTACACCTGATTTTAACGTTGTTATCGATCGCTTTGGCTCATTTAGTTCATTTGTTCTTACATAACTGACTTGCTCCCAAAGAAAGTAACCCTAGAAATCGAAGCAGAAAACGGGATTAAGGTAAAAGCCGAACTCAATCGTAAAACCTTGAAGAAACAGGTAGCCAAAATGGAGGAATATTCTAATTGGGTGGGTGCATTATCGGGCAAAGTGAAAAGCATCTCCATCGAAGGAACAGTAGAATTAGAATCAGCAGGAATTCAGGTATTTGAGAAAAAGACCAGTGATAAAGAAGCAAAAAAAGAGAACAGCGGAGCAAAGAGTCAAGTTGAAGAAGTCAAGTCTTCTCCTGTTACTAACGCCTACTCTAGTCCCTCGCTCTATGTTAATCAAACCCTGAAGCCAGAGCAATTAGGGCATGGTTCAAATCAAGGTTACAAAATAAAAAGCATTGGTGGCTTGAAAACAGAAAACGTAATACAGCATACTTAAAGAGACATAAGTATTACTGAAAGTGTGAGGAGAAAGATGGGTCAAAACTCATCAAGAGCAGCGAGTTTAAAGCCAGAGCAAAGAAAACAACTATTTATCGAAATGCAATCTTCTGGGCGAAAAGTAATAGCGATCGCCAACAGAGAAGGAGTAAGTCGGAAATTCCTGTACCAGCAGCAGCAAAAAGGAAATCAAGCCTTAGAAAAAGAGTTTAATCAAGCAAAAGAGGAGTCAGACATACTCTATTGGATACCAGTGACGAAAAATTGGATATTTCAGGTAATATTGGCCTTAATCTTCATCTGTCATAGTTCATACCCTCGGAGTGGTAGAATTCCTGAGGGATATATTTGACTATCCAGTGAGCGTTGCCACGGTCCATAATCGAGTGACCTCAGTGGTACCCAAAGCCCAAAAAATCAATAAAGACCAAGACTTGTCAGGGATAAAAGTGGGACTGAAGGACGAAATCTTCCAAGCGAAATTCCCAGTGCTGGCTGGAATTGATGCCTTTTCCACTTATTGCTATTTGCTGGTGGGAGCCGAGCACCGCTTCGGAAGATACCTGGGGATACCATTTGTTAGAGGCTAGTGAGCAAGGACTAAACCCAGACTACAGTATTGCTGATGCGGGCAAAGGATTAAGAGCAGGACACAGAGCAGCATGGCCAGAGAAACCCTGTCACGGAGATGTCTTTCATATTTTGTACCAAGGGGAAGGATTAGAAAACTACTTACACAGAAGGGCATCTGGAGCGACAAAGCGACGCGAAAAATTAGAAGAGAAGATGAACAAAGCCAAGAAGAAGGGACAAGGAAATCGTTGGTCAAAAAAGCTAACTGTAGCCCGTCTGGATGAACAAAAAGCCCAAACACTGGCTAGTGAGGTATCCATCCTTTGTAATTGGCTCAGAGAAGATATTTTGGCGTTAGCTGGTCCCGATTACCAATCGAGGAGCCAATTGTGGGATTTTATAGTTGCCGAACTCAAACAGCGTGAAGCTTTATGCTTTCACCGCATTCGTCCCTTTAGAACCGCTCTCGAAAATCAAAAAGAAGACTTGCTGGCTTTTGCCGCTGTTCTGGATGAGAAATTAACTGATATCTCCCAACGGTTTAACATTCCCTTGTATTTGGTGAGAAAGGTTTGTCTTCTTCAAGAGCAAAATGCTCAACAGAACTCCTATTGGGCAAGTTGGAATCAACTCCATGACCAAATTGGCTATCAATTTTATCTCCTGAGTGAAGCTGTCGAACAAGCAATGAAGGAAACTCCCAGAGCTAGTTCTCTCGTCGAGAATTTTAACTCTCGCCTCCGAAATTACTTTTTCTTGCGACGCACATTAGGTAATGATTATCTGGATTTGCTACGCTTCTTTCTCAACCATCGCACTTTTCTGCGGAGCGAGCATCCCCAACGAGAGGGCAAAAGTCCCACTCAATTATTAACAGGAGAACCTCATCCTCATTGGTTGGAATTGTTGGGGTTTGATTTATTCCGAAAACCAGCAATTGTCTAAACGACAATTCTCAATTCCTCCTCATCGTCTTACGTTTGTAGTCATCAAAAGATGGCTAAATTCCTGCTGTTTTGTTACCCAAAATCGGCTGTTTTTGAACCATGCCTGAAAATATTTTAATTCAATCCCGAAAATTCAGTCTGCCAGGTAAGAAAAAATTATGGGATTCTGCTCTGGATGAAAAATTGATTTTAATGGATGTAATGGAAAGTCCAATTGAAAGACCCAAACAACATCAAAAAACATTTTATAGTGGAAAACAAGGAGAGCATACTTTAAAAACGCAAGTAGTCTTTGGAGCAAAAAAGGGTAATATAATATGTTTGGCTCAGGAAAAAGGGAGGACTCATGATTTTAAATTATTTAAAAAAAGTCAGGTAAGATTCCATAAACTACTTCAAGTCATAGCCGATAAAGGATATCAAGGAATCACTAAAATTCATGGAAACAGTGAAACACCTATTAAGAAACCCCGAGGCGGAAAATTAACCAAAGAACAAAAACAGTATAATCGTCAATTGAATCGATTAAGGATTGCTATTGAGCATATTAATCGTCGGCTAAAAATCTTTAAAATTTTGTCATATCGATATAGAAATCGGCATCGCAGATTTGGCTTAAGAGCCAATTTGATTGCGGGTATTTATAATCATGAATTAGTCTAATAATCGCGGGTTTTAAATTAAATTAATTATCAATTTTTCAGTAATTAATTAATAACTGAAATAATTTTTACTGTCAATTTTTCTGGTGGGCGATCGCCTAATAATAGTTAATCGAAAAAATCGCTCGATTCTTACTATTTCAATCAACAAAAATTCAAACCCAAATAACCCACTATCATATCATAAAATATTTTTGCAAGAGTTCTA
>JBFRWE010000189.1:0-5924 GCA_051439345.1 Xenococcaceae cyanobacterium | reverse complement strand
GTTATTAGTGTACATATTTCCTCTGCTTTAGCTAGATTGCTTTTGGTTAACGGCAATCTTAATCCTCGTTGTGTTTGCTGACCATTTAAAGAAAATTGAGCAGATATCGGTTTATTTGCTTTTGGGCTAACTTTAACGATTGCTCTTTTCCCGTGTACCCCTATCTGTTTTAATCGCTGATTAGTTTTCTCTATCAACTTATACCAGGGATAGCTACCGTCAGTAGCAAGTTGCTCTGACGGCAAAGAAGTTTTATTCATTCCTTACTTATTCCTTACTTAGGTATTTACCATAGGATTAATTCCTATGGTAAATACTATACAGCAACTTTATAAGGTTTTTGAGACAAACGAATTAAAGACGATCGATCTTTAACACTCATTAGATTAATTAATAATCTTGGGTTTTTTACTCTATAGTAGCTGCAAAAATTAGTAGTTTGTAACGAGGACTAAATAAGTAGTCGTGTAAAATTAATTGGATAGTTAAGATCGGGATTAGGTGTTAGGTGTTAGTGTTAGGGAAAAATGGCATGTACAAATAATTTTGCTTAAGTACTTAAAGTGCAGAACTTTATCTAAATAGGACTTGCTGAAGAAGTCTAGAATGCCTGCATTGCAGGCATTCTAGACCTTAAAATCCGAAAAAATGCTTTAAACCATTGCCTAAAGGTGGTCAGTCTTCTAAAGCAAGTCCTAAATAACTCGGATAATAGCAAGCTTAGGAAAGCTAACTTGTGTAGATCATAAAATCCTGATTCCTAAGAAGCTAATATCTTAATAGCGATCGCCTACTGTAAAGTTAGCAACAAAATCTCCAGCATCGTTAAAAGCAAAGTCTCCCCGAATTAAACCAAAATCTGTTTTAGCCTGCAATGCTATCCCATAACCGTATCCATTACCTGGTTTAAGTCTTACATTAGCTGGTTCGCCAATCACTTCACCTGCTGTATTTAAGTCGTTAGCATAATCAAAAAACAAGGCCCCCTGAAGATCGAAATCAACTATGATCCGTAAATTACTAGCAATGGGAAAGCGATATTCAGCGGAGGCGAGGATAAAACTTTTGCCCGTACCAACTTCACCTCCTTTGAATCCACGAACAGTTGAGGAGCCACCAAAAGCAAAAGCTTCATAAGGTGGCACATCACCGACGAAAGTCCCTGCTTGAAAAGCCAAAACTAGGGTTCTGGGCCCTTTAGCAAAGCCAAAAAGATTCAACGGGACAAACTGACTCACACTGCCTGTAAAACGCCCATAAGAAATCTGTGCATCACCAGTAGGGATAGAAGCGTCAATTCCTAAAGCTAATTTAGTCCCTTTAGTGGGAGATGCCTCGTCGTCTACTGCTTTTAATAAAGCTGCAAAGTTAAAGGTTGTCAAAGTATCCTGACCGTCATCGGTAATAGTAACTGCATTGCCTAGTTCATCTACGGAGCTGGTATTTACGGTAAAAGCCCCGGTACGAACCGAAACTAGTTGATAGTTAAAACCAGAAGCGACTTTAAATTGTGAGGAAATAGGAAACAGAAACTCAAATCCTCCTCCACTACGATGAACCCAGGGATCGGCTCCTCCTGGTAAGTTGACTTCTGTTCCTTCAGTAAAGGCTCCGACAAAAGAACGTGTAGTCTGAGCATTAAATGATAATTGTCCAGGGAATGTTTCTGGAATGATAGTGTGACTCAAGTCAAATACTGCACCCTGGGCATCGCCAATAAATTCGAATAAAGTTCTCTGATTAGGCCCAAAACCTTTTTCAAGATGGCCGCCAACGGGAAAAACAGAGAGAATTTGTTCTACTGTTGGGCTAGGTTTTAATCTCGTTCCTCCTCGCAAAACACTTGGTTCACCAATCAGTGAGCCAAGGCCAAAGTTGAAGCCGTATGGATCTCTCTCAGCAAATTTAATTTGAAGCCTATCTTTGGTTGGTTGAAGGATTCCACCCCCTCCATCTCCTTGTTGAGTAGAAGAATCAGTTTGGGCTATTTGTTCATCCCGATTCTGACAAGGAGATTCAAAACTAGTGTCGCTAACTTCTGAGAGATCATTATTACAATTGGGAAGCAAATCAGCAGCCCTAGTAGAAGGTTGTTCAAGTTGATCTAATTTTAGAACTGACCCTGGTTCTGATTTTTTGGCAACCAGAGAATTCTGGCTAGTGGGAACTGAACTAGCAACAGATTGTCCCCGAGCAACGGTTGCCCCAGTTAGGTTCACTAACAGAGAAACTGAACCTATAGTAAGGGGCAGCAGCGAAGCTGACAAAGTAAATTTAGTAGACATCTGAATTATTCCTCACACCTTTGATAGTTATTGTATAGTCTCATAATTACAATATGGCTTTGATAGCTTTAAAAAATAAAAGCTTTGTACTCAGTCTTGAGCAAATTATGATTCAGTCCAGGAGTTTGATTTCTAACATAATTTCTGCAAAAGTAGATAGATAAAACAATTTGAGGGCAGAAAGAATTGATGCTTAGTCCAGCCGACATCTTCTTAATTATTTGCTTAATACCCGTTACTAGCGGTTCTGTATATTCAATCCTTAGCGTCTGGACTATACTCCGCTTCTTCAAAAGCTCCAGGTCAGACTCCAAAACTATCAACGAATTCTCACCCCCAGTAACCGTCCTCAAACCAGTCAAAGGTCTAGAAAAGGATCTTAAGTCAAACCTGCGAACCATTGGTCTTCAAGATTACCCTAATTATCAGGTTATCTACTCTGTTCAGGATAGGGCAGATCCTGCCCTGCCTATGATTCAGGAACTCCAAGCGGAACTTGGCTCGGAGCGTGTTTCCGTGGTCATTAGTACAGTTCTGGCTGGCGCGAATGGCAAGGTCAACAACCTGCTCGGTGCTATTGAAGAGGCATGTCATGACATTATTGTCATCAGCGATAGTGACACCCATCTGCGACCAGACTATCTTAAAACCCTGGTTGCTCCTTTATCTAATCCTGATGTGGGATGTGTCTGTACTCTTTTTAAATTAACTCGTGCCGAGCGATGGTTTGAGAAAATGGAACTGTTAACTATTAATGGGGACTTCATTCCTAGTGTCATCTTTGCCCAAGTTACTGGTGTATCAAATGCTTGCTTAGGTCCTTCCATCGCCATTAGAAAATCTACCCTGCAAGAACTTGGAGGATTAGAGGGTTTGGCTGATTATCTCGTCGAGGACTACGAACTGGGACGACGAGTATGGACTTCTGGGAAGAAAATGGTCATTTTACCTTATGTGATTGATGCTGTAGTAGACTTAGCAAGTTGGCGTCAGTGGTGGAATCACCAGGTGTACTGGGAGCAGAATACATATCTGGCAAGACCAGGAGCTTTTATCGCCACAATCTTGATTCGGGCAGTGCCTTTTGCCTTCTTATTCGCTATGTTACAGGTGGGTAACCCTTTGGGATTGTTAGTTCTCGTCAGCGCGATCGCTATCAGATTATTGACCGCCAGAATTACATCTCTGGAACTGCAAGATGCCGAGGGTCTGAGAAGTTTGTACTTGCTACCGTTACGGGACATTGTAAGTTTCATTTTTTGGTTTTTAGCATTTACACAACGTACAGTTGTATGGCGCGGCGTAGAGTTCAAATTGATCGGCAATGGTAAGATGGTTCCCCTTAACGTGAGTTCGACGAAAAAATCAGAGAAAAGAAAGGCTGAGATGTAAACTCAGAATAACTACAATCTAAGTATCTCAGCTAGTTCTATGATGGCATCAAGATTAGATATCACACAAATTTTTTGTGACTTAGATGATTTTTATCTTCAATGGTTAAGACTATCGCTCAATCTATCCGCACGCTAATTAGCTTTTAGTCATCAGTATTAGCAAGTTTTTTCTGTCCTGACGAACCAAGTAAACTATTTAATTCATCAAGATCAGTTGATGCTTCAGCAATTGAGCTAATCAGACCATCTAATTGATCAAGCTGTTCTTCAAGACAGTCTTCCGTCAAAACCTCAGGCTCTTTAAATTCTTCAGAACTAGGCATTTCTCCTATTAGCTCTTCTAACTCTAATGAATCTGATTCAGCAATAAAAGGATTGTAATCATTAAACTTTTCTACATCACTATCAGAGATATTCTCCATCAAACCTTCGAGTTCAGTAGTATCTTCGGAAGATAGATGTTCTGTTGAATCTAAGGCAAAAGACATGTCCTCATTAAAGGGTTCTCCTTCCTCAGCTTCAGATTCTAACTCCATGGCCAAAGGAGTTTCGGCACTCAAATCTTCTACCTCACTATCAGAGAGATTGCCGACTAAACCTGCTAATTCTTGATTAGATTGTTGATTAATGGATTCTATATGAATAGCATCTGTTGCTAAAGATTGATTGAGTTGTTCTTTTTGTTTTTCCAGTTCTTCTACTTGAGATTTTAGGGTGTGATGCGCTCTCTCTATTTCTTCTTGTTGCTGTTGAGATTGAGAAATATCACTAATTTTTTGCTCTAATTCTGTTTGTTTTGTGGTTAATGTAGTTTCTAATTCTTGTTTTTGTTCTTGTAGAGAAGTTAAATTATGATTTAAATGTTCTTGTTCTTGTTTTAGTTCTTGTTTTTGTGTTTCTAAACTAAACAAATCTTGGTTTAATTGTTGTTGCTTTTGCTCACTTTCTTGAACTTTAATATTCCAATCACTATATTCTGTTTCTAACTTTTGTTTTTGAGTATTTAAATTAGCAATTTCTTCTACTAATTGTTGATGCTCTGCATGTAAAGAATTAATACCAACTTCTACTTCATTTTTTTTAGTAGCTTTCTCGGCGATCGACTCCTGTAATTGCTTTTCTTGAGCTTGAAGTTCTTGAATCTGATTACTATGACTTTCAGATGAATTATTATCTTCTTCTTTTTTTCTGCCAGTAACTAATGCTCCTGTTGCGCTTGCTGTTCCACCAATTGCACCAGTTGCAAAAGCTGTTCCTACATTATTTTTACTTACTAACATACCGATGCCAAAGCTTGCAGCACCAAAGGCAACGGAACTAAGAATAATTTTACTAATATTAGATTTAGATGATTCCATATTACTTATTTGATTGAAGCTAACGGCTCAGATTTAAAGCTGACAAATTATATGCAGGTACTAACCGATAAAAATGGCATGACACTGACTGGCTTGTTCAAGTTGACTAAGGATAAACTAATCAAATAAGAAATCAGGATAAAAAATAAAGTAGGAAAGGACAAAAGTGCTATGGGATTTTTGTTATTTTACTTTGATTACTGTATACCTGTATTTGACTTCCTTAGTCTTATTTGAATTATTCCCAAATTTCGATCAAAAATTAACATGATATACGCAGTTTGGTAACTCCTTGCTGAAAGCAAGGAGAGGCAAAATAGAAAACCACAAAGCGTGGTTATAGCGGTTCTCGAATTAGTGAAATACACCTTGGTTAAGAATAAGTTCGGAATTCGCCCTTTGGGTTCGGCATTTGCTTATGGGGGAAACCCCCAAGACCGCAATGCCTCAGAGTTCGGAATTCGGAAAATTTTGTATCTCATCTATTTGAGAAAGGCTATAGGGGAATGGTTTTAGAGATAAAACTCGCGAGACTCTTAGATCTGCACAAGTATAAGTGCTTAATATGCGGTGAGGGCAAACATCAAGCTAATTCTGCTCGCAAATAATCAATAAATTGCTTGGCAGTACGTCCAGAACGACCATTCCCACGAGTTGCCCATTGTTTAGATCGAAATTCTAATTCTGTTTTTTCGATCGCAATACCTGCTTGTTGAGCAAGACTATTAACAATATTTAAGTAAGTGTTTTGATTGGCAGGTTCAAAAGTTAAGGTTAAACCAAAACGATCGCTAAAAGATAGTTTTTCCTGAACGTTATCCCAAGAATGAATTTCGTCTGCATCACTGGGTCTAGGTCGATCGCTGAAAAATTCCCTAATTAGATGT
>JBFRWE010000188.1:0-15824 GCA_051439345.1 Xenococcaceae cyanobacterium | reverse complement strand
ATTAAAAATATTGCTCTTTATGGTAATCCTTTTTATCCAGTCAGGATTGAAATAGCAGGAAAAGTGCTTAACCATACTCTCCCTTTATATAATGCTGCTCCTGGTTATCTTGGTAATGCACCTAGAGCGCAAAGATGGCTTTATTCAATTTTAGATATAAAGGCTGCTCCTTGGTCGATCGATCAATGGAGTGAAAATCCAGATCGTAACCGTATGGGTGGTTTTTTTGGTGCATACGCACTTTTTCACATATCACTGTTTGGCTACATGCTAATGATTTATCGCGAGCGAGAAACTTATATGGCTGCTGCTATTTTAGCAGTTATGTCTATGGTCGCAGCTAATTTTCCTCAATCCCATGAGTTGAGGTACTTCATGTACTGGATGATCGTGCTAGTCTCTCTCAACTTATGCTTGGTTACAAGTAAAGAGCGTTTTTCTGCTCAAAAAGAGATCCAATCGCTTAAACAAAAAACATGGATTAAACCCTATCATCTAGGATTAGCTTGCCTGTTTGCATTAACTGTAGTCACTGTTAAAACTCAATTCTTTTATATTAAACCCAGCTTTTATAGTCTTTCTCAACATATCCATAATCATATTGATTATGGAGTAATATCAGCAATTCAACCAGGCGATAAAATCTGTCTGATAGGAAAATACCCCTATACTTTTCTTTATGCTCCTGTGTTTCATTCCTATTTAAACTATAATTATTCGATTAAAAAAGCAGGTAATCCGACTGAATGTGAAGGACATACAAAGCTATTGGGATACTATCCTCGTTAGTTTAGCAGTAGGGGCATTACTCTCAGAGAAGCCGAAGTCCGCATCTACTCGAAATACCCTTACGGTTATTCAAAAATATTCTTGGCAAATAAGTAGATCTACTTAAAAAATGTCAAATAGAAAACTGGAAAAATTTAACGTGCTTCGCCCTTGAAGGAAGAGGGAAGAGATAACTTCTTCCTTCAGAAGAAGGGTATAAAAGCATCTTCAACAGCTTGATTGGACAAGCTGGGGTTTCCCCAGCGTCCCTCACGCTCAATGCGCCAACGTTTTTGATATAAATCGATGACAACATAGGGAGGTAATATTTCTGGGTCAAGTTCACAGATAACCGTTAAGGTAGGGAATGTCTACCTAACTAAATAGCAGCAGAAAAAGCTTCATCTACTTTAATAGTTGTACCTGTAATAAACTTAGCATCATCGGATAGTAGAAAAGCAACTACTTTAGCGAACTCAGCATAAGTAGCAGGACGATCGAACATCAAATTGTCTGGTACATTCCATCCTGCTAACTCTTCGAGGGAATCTGCTACAAAAAAAGGTGCGATCGAAACCATCCTAATGAAATCGCTACGATAACGTTTGGCGTATAATTTGGTAAATCCTTCCATCGCAGCGCGCAGTGTCCCACTAAAGGGTGTAGCTAAATCTGGCTCTTGGGAATCACAAGCAGAAATATTGACGATCGCACCTCCTCCTGCTTGCTGCATCGGTTTTGTAACTAGTCTAGCAATACGAACTACACTCATAAATAGCATTTCAAAGTTTTCTTGCCACATTCGATCGTCAATTTCTAGTAAATCTGGTCGAGATGGATCGCCAAAACTATTGACTACGGCATCAAGGCGATGGAATCTACTTATTGTTGTGGTAACTAATTTTTCTAAATCTTGGTAACTAGTAATCGAGCCTTGAATGGCAATACCGCCTAACTCAGAAGCTAAATCTAAAACCTGTTCACTTCGCGCCATCAAAGAGACAGTATATCCTCTTGCTGCCAATTCTCGCGCACAGCCAGCACCAATACCCCGACTTGCAGCAGTGACGATCGCTACTTTCTTTGTATTCATAACTTTACTTCCTTACTTCAAAGCATAGTCTTCTTCGTATTCGACTAACTCTAATTCAGTCCCATCTGGATCGCTTACATAAATACGGCATTTTGTTTCAGGTGATTTGTAAGTGTAGTACTGAATGCCTTTAGCATCGAATAAAGCTTTCATCGCTTCGCTATCGTCGATAACAAAGCCAATATGGTCTATATGTCCTGTCGATTTTTGGGCTTTATCTAACTCTGGTGGTTGATTGAGTGATAAATAAAACTGGCGATCGCCAAAATGCATCCAACGCCAGCCATCTTCTTCTCCCTCTGCTCTTACTTGCCAGTTTGGGAAGAGGGTTTGATAAAACTGGCGAGTTCCTTCTAAGTCCTGACAAATTTGGTTAACGTGTTCAAAACGATGGAATTGCATAACAGTCGTTCCTTACTTTCTAAAGTTTTTTCTTTAAAAACTATCTTAGCTAATTATAGTTGACTTTGTAAAGATTTTTCTTTAGTTTGTACATATGGCCAAAAAAACAGCAAAAGTTAAAACTCGACGGGCAATCATTAACTTACTCAAGCAAGAAGGAGCAATGGATTCACAAGAATTAGCTTCTCGCTTGAACATTTCTGCTATGGCGGTACGCCAACATCTTTATGGACTTTCTCAAGAAAAATTAGTTACTTACCAAGAACAATCCCGTCCGATGGGTCGTCCTGCTAAACTATGGCAGTTAACCTCTACAGCTAATCGTCTCTTTCCCGATCGATATGCAGAGTTAACCATTGATTTACTCAACTCTATGACTGAAGTATTTGGAGAAGCTGGATTAGCCAAATTACTAGATGTAAGGACTCGTCATCAAATTGCTGAATATCAAGCACAAATAAATATTCAAGATCCATTGCCAGAAAAACTGCGAACCTTAGCTGAAATAAGAACTAATGAAGGATATATGGCTGAAATTGAATCTCTTGATGATGGTTCATTTCTGTTGATTGAAAATCATTGTCCCATTTGTGCTGCTGCGATCGCTTGTACGGGATTATGTGAGAGAGAACAAGAAATATTTCAAACTGTTTTAGGAGAAAATATCGATATAGCCAGAACAGAACATATTGTTGCTGGAGAAAGACGCTGTGTCTATCGAATTCAAGGATGATTTTGTTTATTTTTTAACAAGAAATTCAAAGAAATGGATAACTAGTTATCATGCAACTAAGGTTCTGCAATTTTCTTGAATATTGGGATCGAGCATTGTAGCTTGTTTTGCCATATTTAAATTCATGGTAATTTTGGCAGTTTCTATCAAAGATTTGTCGATCGAATAATTTTTATTTTCAACTAACCAGGTAAGAATTTCACTTAGATGCCAAATAGATTGAGATCCTTCATAGACAGCAGGTGGACAGTGTGTATTGTCTGTAAACATTAACTTGCGGATATTTTGTCGAGAACATCCCAACAGGTTAGCTATATCTGTCACACCAACTAAATCAGGCGAAACATAAACAAGAATTACTTGCGGTATAACTTTTCTGATATTCTCGATCGCACTAGAAATTGCTTCATATGCTGATAAAGATTCTCGTATAAAATGAAGCGCAATGTATCCTTTTTTGCCAATACCAATTAGGGCATCATCACAGCCTGACTCATACAACTTTTCAACATAAATCTCAGGAGCAATATTAGAATCTGGAAGCTTAAATTTCAAAGTAAAGTCATATTCTGGCATTTTAGGTATCTTCTTGTAATACTTATCTATTTTGCTTTGATGAATACAGTTATCTACTACTCGACGTATCTGTTTTGCATGATTAGTTGGATTTCTGGGAGTACTCCATATACTGGTTTGACAAAATTCTCCACATCTACAGTCAGAATCGTTATAAGGACAAAGGATTTTACCCCAGGCATGAGAACCACCCAGTTGAATACGCCAACCTTTTTGCTCTGCATACTCAAGTGCAGCCTGTATTTCTTTGTTGGGGTGTTTTTTTGCCATAGTAGAATATAAATTCTAATTTCTAGTCTTTACAGTTGTCAAGTGACAACTAATCATAATTGCAATTAGTTAAATGAAACAATATTTAGCAACTAGCGATGTTATCGATTGGCAAAATCCAGAAATATTACAATTAGCAGAACAACTATCAGGCACAAACATAGAATCAACTGCTAAAAATTGTTTTGAATGGGTACGAGATAATATTTGTCATAGCGTTGACTATAAGATGAATCCTGTCACTTGCAAGGCTTCTGATGTACTCAAACATAAAACTGGTTACTGTTATGCTAAAAGCCATCTGCTCGCTGCACTACTTAGGGCTAATTCTATTCCCGCAGGTTTCTGTTATCAACGTCTAAGTATTTTTGATGATGGCGCACCCTATAGTTTACATGGTTTTAATGCAGTGCATTTACCCGAATATGGTTGGTATCGTATCGATGCTAGAGGGAATAAAGAAGGAGTTAATGCTCAATTTACCCCTCCTAAAGAGCAATTAGCATTTAATCTCAATTTTCCTGAAGAAATAGATTGTCAGCAGATTTTCTCTGAACCTTTACCCGTAATATTAGAAGCCTTGCAAACTTATCAAACTTGGGACGAGATGTTAAATGATTTACCAGATGTCGATCGTTCTTTGGTTGAATTAGCATGAATCAGATCGTTATTCGTAATGCTGTAAAAAATGTATCCAAAAATGGGTTTTCAGCAAGACAAGGAACTACCTTCTAGATTTGGACTGCGCTACTGGCGATATGTGATGAATTTATGAAATTAGCAATCTTTGATGGGGATATTTTTGGTTAAAAAATCAAAGCTAGCCGACGAATACCTTCTTTAATTTGCACTTCATCTAGCTCAGAGTATCCTAAAAGAAATTCCCCTTGATTTTTGGCTTGTAGATAATACTTGCGGAGACTTGTCAATCCTACACCGACTTGTGCAGCCCGATCGATCGCTTCTCGATCGCTTAAGTTGGTTTTTATGGTAATCGTTAAATGAATTCCCGCATTTTCTCCCAAAATAGTGACTTTTTCTCCTAAGTATTGCTTTAAAGCTGCTACTAAAGCTTGACGACGTCGATCGTAAAGATTACGCATTTTGCGGATATGTCTGGCTAAATGTCCTTCATTAATAAAATCGGTGAGGACTTGTTGTTCTATTAAAGGAGACTGGCGATCGCACAACCATTTAGCACGAGTAAAGATAGACTGTAGATTCTCTGGGACAACTAAATACCCAATACGCAGAGATGGGAATAATACTTTACTGAAAGTACCCATATACATGACTGAGTGGTTGCGATCTAATCCTTGTAGTGCGGGTATTGGTCGCGAACTATAGCGATATTCACTATCATAGTCATCCTCGATAATAATTGCGCCTGTTTGCTTTGCCCATCTTAGTAATTCTAGTCTGCGCGGTAGAGATAAGACTGCCCCTGTAGGAAATTGATGAGAAGGGGTAACATAAATCAGTTTAACTTTGGGAATATTAACTAACTGCTCAACGATTAACCCTGACTTATCTACTTCAATGGGTATTAGTTTAGCTCCCTGGGCTTGAAAAATATTTTTCGCACCTTGATAACAAGGCTCTTCTAAAGCAATAGCATCTCCTGGGTTGATAAATAAACGAGTTACTAGATCGATCGCTTGTTGTGAACCACTAGTAATAATAATTTGCTCTGGAGAACATTGTACAGCACGAGAACAAGCTAGGTAATTCGCGATCGCTTCTCTTAATGGTTGATGTCCTCTCGGTTCTAAAGAATAATCTAATAAATCTAGATTAGATTCACAATGACGGGATAATAACTTACGCCATAGTTTTAAGGGAAAGCGATCGAGGGCTGGTCTACCATAGTTAAAACTAATCGGTAAATCTGAGTAGGTAATGCTTAAATTGGCGGATTCTACATTATTACCATAGATTGATAGTTCAACCTGAGGAGAAGTACTTGGATATTTAGATTTAATTGGTTGAGTAGTTAAAAGATCGTCTGGTAGTTTTTCACTAACAAAGGTTCCCGAACCAGTTTTGGTTTGTAAATAGCCTTCACTAAATAATTGTTCATAACTTTGGCTAACAGTACTCCGAGAAATGCCCAAAGATTTTGCTAACCAACGGGTAGAAGGAATTTGTTGATTTGGTTGCAATCTTCCTGTCAAAATTGCCTGACGCAATTCTCTATAGATTTGCTGGTATAGGGGTACAGCAGAATTGTTGTCTAAGGCGATCGCTAAATCCATAATTTAACTAAACAATATTAATTAGAACTGAATTTAATCATTAAAAGTGGACTGGTTAATTAAGTAAGTATTGGCACTTGTAAGTAACCAATGTAGTAATTACTCTAGCAGAAGAAAGATTTATCCAGAGTAATTATGAGCTATCGAGAAAACAAACCTAATAGTGAACAGCTATTCCATAGCAAGCGCAGTACCGTCAAAAGAGTCCCCAAAAGAGGAAGCTATGAACGAGAACTTATTTATCAAATTTTAGACGAAGGTTTTATTTGTTATGTCAGTTTTGTAGCTGAGGGGCAACCCTTTGTTATTCCTACGGCTTATGGCAGAGTAGAAGATAAGTTGTATATTCATGGCTCGCCTGCTAGTCGAATGTTACGGGCTTTGCAAACAGGAATAGAAGTTTGTGTGTGCGTTACCTTAGTAGATGGATTGGTATTAGCTCGTTCTGCTTTTCACCATTCTTTAAATTATCGATCGGTGGTAATATTCGGTACAGCCACTATTGTCAAAGAAGAAGAAGATAAACTAGAAGCACTTAAAGCTTTTTGTGACCATATTATTCCTGAACGTTGGCAAGCAGTTCGTCCCCCTAATCCTCAAGAACTGAAAGGTACATTAGTTCTAAGCTTGCCCTTAAAGGAAGCTTCAGCAAAAATAAGAACGGGCGCACCTATAGACGATGAAAAAGACTATGAACTGTCAGTTTGGGCTGGGTTAATTCCTCTAACTATTACTCCAGGAGAACCAATTAACGATCCTCGTCTATCGCCAGATATTTCTATTCCTGCTCATGTTAGAGACTATGTTAGGGAGTAGTGAGTAGGTACAGACAAGGCATGCCTTGTCTGTACTAGTGAGTAGTGAGTTGGTGATTTATGGCAATCTGTTGTTACAACTGGTAGGAGAAAACCCCTGCATATTCACAATATGAACTACCCTTCTAA
This sequence comes from Xenococcaceae cyanobacterium, assembly GCA_051439345.1. Lineage (GTDB taxonomy): Bacteria > Cyanobacteriota > Cyanobacteriia > Cyanobacteriales > Xenococcaceae > JASJDJ01. The sequence continues at coordinate 8,783 of JBFRWE010000188.1, read as the reverse complement.
TATTTGGCAGCAAATTCATGTTACTTTAAGGCAAGTGTGGGGTTATGAAGATTTTCGTTATCCGCAAGCAGAAATAATCGAGAGTTTATTAAAGTCACAAGACACTCTAGTAGTTATGCCCACTGGTGGCGGTAAATCTATTTGTTTTCAATTACCAGCTTTAGTGCAACAGGGTTTAACTTTAGTTGTTTCTCCTTTGGTTGCATTGATGGAAAATCAGGTTAAAGAATTACAACAACGTCGCCTTCCTGCTGCACTTTTACACAGTGAATTACCGAGATATCAGAAAAAGCAAATCTTAACCCAAATTGCACAACAGCAACTACGATTATTATACTTATCGCCAGAGACGCTTCTTTCTACTCCAGTTTGGCAAAGAATAGCTCAACCTCAAGTTAAGATTAATAGTCTAATTTTGGATGAGGCTCATTGCTTAGTTCAATGGGGAACTACTTTTCGTCCAGCCTATAGACGTTTACAGATAGTACGTCCTAGCCTACTCAAAAATAAACCAGCAGGGACAAAAATCGCGATCGCTGCTTTTACGGCTACGGCTGACTCTCTAAGCCAAACAACAATTATTCGCACTCTACAACTAAAACAAGCAAAAACCTTTTTACTGAGTCCCTATCGTTCTAATCTCCATCTAGAAGTTAAAACAATTTGGACACCAAGGGGCAAAAAAAAACAAACTCTCCAATTTATGCAAACACACCATCAACAATCGGGATTAATTTATGTACGTTCCCGTCGAGATAGCGAAGAATTAGCTAACTGGTTTCAATCTTTAAATTTTTCCACTAAAGCCTATCATGCTGGATTAGATGCTAAAACCAGAAGAAAAATAGAACAAGATTGGTTAAGTGGGAAAATAACTTTTGTAATTTGCACTTCTGCTTTTGGGATGGGTATTAATAAGCCAGATGTCCGTTGGATCGTTCATTTCCAAGCACCAGAGTTACTGTCAGAATACTTACAGGAAATCGGTAGAGGTGGAAGAGATCAAAAAACAGCGAAGGCTCTAATTTTAGTAAGTGAACCGACGGGATGGTTAAATCCAGAAGATAAACAAAGAAGTCAGTTTTTTCTAAAACAGCTAGAAAAACAGTGGCAACAAGCCCAAGCAATAGCTAAGCAAATACCAAAAGAAGGAAAAATAGCAACTATAGAGCAACAATTTCTGCAAGGAAAAACTGCTTTAGGAATCCTCCATAGTTTAGGGCAATTAGAGTGGCAAGACCCCTTTTCTTATCAACAATGTTTTTCTCCTGTACAAGTATCTTGGGATAATTTAATTACTTTGTATCGACGTTGGCAAAAAGAGATGAACCATTATCTCAGAACCAAGGAATGTCGTTGGCAGTTCTTATTAACTGCTTTCGACTTTACCGAAGAAGCACAAAATTTTAGATGTGGTCATTGTGATAATTGTCAGCAAAATAAATCGATCGAAATTAGGCCATAAGTCTATTGCCAATCAAGAGGTGGGTTTAAAGGTCGATCGATAACTTTAGTAATTTCAGTCGCGATCGATAATAAACTCATGTCTTGCCAGCGTTTACCGACTATTTGCACTCCTATGGGTAATCCTCCTTTGCTTTGTCCGATGGGAATTACGACTACAGGATTACCCGTAAAGTTTAGAGGCATAGTATAACCACCGCAAGCTAAAAGATAGGGAAATTTTACCCCATCCACTTCAATTGGTTTACCAAAATTACAATGAGGAAAGGCAGAAGTCATAGATACAGGGCAAATCCAGGCATCCCATCGCTCCATAAAGCGATCGATCTGTGCTATCTGGCGATCGCGTTCAGTTAAAATGGTATTGTATTTAGTCATACTGGGAGGAAAAGCAAGATTTCCTTTTTCAACTAGGGGTGTCCCTGATTTGAAAGCAGTTTGGGTACGAGCATAAAATTCAGTGATAATTGCTGTAACTATTCCTGGCAAAACACCTAGTTTGGAAGCCGAGGCAAATAATTCATAGCTAGCCAAAGCACTATAATTAGCTAAAGTTTCTGACCAATCTAAATCGTTTGGATTACATTGTTCTAGCTGGCAACCAGTCTCAGATAAACGGTTAATTAAGTTTTGGATACAAGTATGGGTATCTTTACTCACTGGCAAAAAATCGTAACCATAAGTCCAAGCAATTCTTAGTTCGGAAAGCTTTGTATCTTTTACCCTATCTATAGAAAGAGAAGGAATATCTGGTTGTCTGATATCTGCACCAGCAATTAAAGAAAAACATAGTTGTAAATCTTCTACCGAACGAGCTAGAGGACCTAATCTCAACATATGTCGAATATACTGGAGTTGTCCTGGTAGGGGGGGAAGATGTCCTGCCGTAGAAACTCGCCGATCTGTAGGCATAAACCCGTTAATACCACAATAGTGTGCTGGAAGGCGAATTGAACCTCCAATATCACTACCAAGATCTAAAGGGGAAAACCCAGCAGCAACAGCACTTGCCGAACCGCCACTACTTCCTCCTGGTGTACAATCTAAACCCCAGGGATTGTTAGTTTTGCCAAAAATCGGATTCTTAGTTTGATAATCTCCTCCTAATCGGGGAGTATTGGTTTTAGCCAGGATAATTGCTCCTGCCTTTTTCAATCTGGCTACCGTAGTAGCATCCTCAGAGGGAATGTGATCTTTTAAAGGTGGATAACCAGCAGTAGTAAGCAGTCCCGACGTTTCCATTAAGTCTTTCACAGTAATGGGTACGCCATGAAGTTTGCCCCAGTTTTCTCCTCTAGCTAAGGCTTCATCAGCTTCAGTTGCCCTTTTTTGGGCTTCTTCTGCATTTAATGTAGCGATCGCATTGATTTTACTATTATACTTATTTATTTGTTCTAAATAAGCTTCTAAAACCTCTACTGCTGAAACTTCTTTGTTACGAATCATCTGTGCCAGTTGACTCGCCGTAGCAAATACAATATTCATACCAATAACCTAATAAAATAGATTCAATTAAGTTAAAGGTAATGCAGAATTAAAAAAAGCTGTAGCCTTAACTATCTATAACCGTTTTTTTGCCTAATTTGCCAGAAAAACAGTATATATTAAAGATACTCGAACAGATAAGAACAAATTAAAAAAATTTGCTTCAATTTTGTAAAGCTTAGTTTACAAAAAATTTGTTTGGGGTCATATTTTTTAATTCTTGGCAATAAAGTTATACTCAGTCTAAGTGGCTACTCTTAATTACTCTTACTTGTTACTACCTAAGCAAAAACAAGGTTTTGAGTTCAGAAGGGTTTTCTAGAGCAGTAGATTCTACACCCAAATAAAATGTTAGAATCATCGAGAATGAGAATAAAGATCCGCGATCGAGTTAGTTTTCAGTATTGACACGTTTTTCCGTAAAGTATTGATAGGCTTCCTTCCGCAATCTTGTCTCTCTAAACGCTTCTATTTGAGGAGACAATCTATGTCAATTTATGTAGGCAATCTCGACTATGAGATTGATCAAGGAGACCTAACTGAGGTCTTTGCTGAATATGGAACCGTCAAGCGGGTTCACCTCCCCATAGACCGAGAAACAGGTCGTAAAAGGGGATTTGCTTTTGTAGAAATGGATACGGAAGCTGAAGAAGCAGATGCTATTGCCAAGCTAGATGGTGCAGAGTGGATGGGTCGCGAACTCAAAGTTAACAAAGCTAGACCTCGTGAACAAAGAAGTTCTGGAGGTGGTCGGAGAAACTATCGTTTCTAAGTATTATCCAGTATGGAGCTAATACGGAAGTCTGAAGGCTATACATATTATAGCTAATATTCTATAAACTTTCAGCTCCAGAATTAAGCAAAAAAAATTAAAAGCTGATTGGCTGACGCTTCTGAAAATCAAAGCAGATTAATCATTCTAGCTTTTTTGCTCGGAAGTGTCTTGCTGGACTAGAAAATATGGCGTTGGTGAGTGCGTAATGCTCTTCCTATATTGGATTGCTGAGTACTGATTACTCTGTTGATGACTAATTACTGAGTACTGATTACTGATAGATCGAACTCTCAGTAATCAGTAATCTGTAATCCGTAATTACTGAGTGCTGATTTCTCAATTTTCAACAAAGTCACGACGGCGATTCTTCAAGGTAAGGAAACCTCACCGAATCTCGCCATCAAAACAATTTGGTGTTTCACTTTTTGCCTTCTCTATTCAGCAACACCGAAAATTTTTTTAGCAAAATCAATCCAAAACTAGAGACTGTACGAAATTTAAAGGCAGTAAAGACCGACTGATGCTAGCAGCATAATCAGCACTTAAATAAGGTTTATATTCTACTTGACGAGCAATATAAGTAGAGAAAAACACTAAACCTAGTTGTTTAACATAGTCTTGTGCTATTGAAGGGTCTGGTCCGATCGCTTGTTCTGGTAATGAGATACTACTAGAAGAGTCATTAAGGGTAGAAAAATGAGTACCGCCTCTGAGTAATGCCAGATACTTTTCTGATGTTGTTAGCCAGGTGAATGGTTGGATTTGTTCTGACAAAGCAGGAGTAACAGGATCGGCACTACCAGAAACAATCATCACAGGTATTTTAATTTTACTAATTTCCTCTTGACCAAAAATAGAACTAGCTAAAGGATTGATAGCGATCGCTGCCACAATACGTTCATCATATAAATTAAAAGATTCTCCTGGTAAATTTAAACCAATACACTGTAGCAATAAAGATACATTCAGAGAATCATCTATATTAGGGCAATCTTGTTTTAGTTGAGGGAAATTTAATTCAGCACCAGCAACAGCTAAAGCTGTATAAGCACCAAAAGATTGACCAATAATACCTACATTATCTACATCTATTAGCTCTCCATATTCTGCTGTCAAATAATCCAAAAGATATTTAATATCTAAAGGGCGATCGATCAATTCTCTAGGGGGAGTAACATCACTAGCCAGACCACTTAATAAAGCATCGATCTGACGAGAGTTACTACCAGGATGTTCAGGTACAGCAACAGCAAAACCATGAGAGGCTAAATGGCTGGCTAAATAGGCAAAGGTATTGCGGTCCGATCCTAATCCGTGAGAAATAACCACTAGAGGTAAAGGAGCTACTTTAGTTTGTTCGGGAAGATAAAGTTCTAGAGGAAAAATACGCTTTCTTTGTCGATCTCTTAGAGTTAATATTTGCTTACGAAAAGATAGAGAACCAGGCTTGAGAAAATTAGGTATAGGAGAAATGTCAACTATAGTATCAGATTCTCTTTCCTGAAGTGCAGTTGTTTCTACTTTAGCGATCGCCCTGGCGGTTTTTTGAATAATATTACTTAAATTCTCAAGAATCTGAAAACCTCGATCGGAGTTAATCCGAATACCATAGGTAGGAAATTTTTTGAGGATGTTTAATGGTGTTAAACCTTCTTCATCTGCTGCCGATAAAATTAAAGCAGAACGAATAGCATAAAAGCCTGGTTGACGAGCTTTTGTTTGTACTACTTGACCTACTTGCTCTAATATTTTTTCTCCTTGAGTTGAATAGAGAAATTGTGCTACAGCTAGAGGAGTAACTTCTGCACTAGTAACTAAAGCATTCCTAAGATCTGCTAATTGCCCTGGAGTCAGAAAACGAGCGTAATCTCTTAAGTTACCTTTTATTTTGCCTTCTCTGGCATAAATTTCTAAATATTCTACTGATAAAGAAAATTGTAACGGGCCATAGTCCAGCAAAATTTCCTCTGCACTAGCAGCTTTACTAGGGATTAAACTAGTAAAACCTAAGCAAATACCAAGATTAAATAAGATTAGGCACGCTTTAGTTATAAAGCTTGAAGGCTTGCTATATTTTGTTTCTGTGTTACTAAGAGATAAAGATAACATCGTTTCCAAAATTTCTGAGATTACTGAAAAATTCGCTCCTTCAATTAAAATCTTAACTTCAGATCGAGATTACAGCTAAAATAGAGAGTCACTGGCGATCGAGTCAATAAAGGCAGCTAACGGCATCTTTGATATTTATGGCATCCAATCAAAAAGAACAGACAGCAGCAGAAATCAAGAAAACACCTGTTACTGACTACCACAATTTAGATAAAGACAAACTTTCTCCTATGTATCGCCACTATGTAGAGACGAAAGAACAATATCCCAACGCGCTTTTATTGTATCGGGTAGGAGATTTTTTTGAATGCTTTTTTCAGGATGCTGTCACTATCTCTAGAGAATTAGAACTAGTGCAAACTAGTAAGGAAGCAGGAAAAGAAATTGGTAGAGTAGCGATGACAGGAGTACCGCACCACGCCCTAGAACGCTACAGTACTATGTTGGTAGAAAAGGGTTATGCTGTGGCTATCTGCGATCAGGTAGAGGATGCTGCTACTGCTGCTGCGGAAAAAAGGAACTTAGTTAAAAGAGAGATCCAAAAGTTACTTACTCCTGGTACTCTAACCGACGATGGTATGTTACCAGCCCGTCGTAACAACTTTTTGGCTGCAGTAGTAATAACAGGAGATAATTGGGGACTGGCTTATGCAGATATTTCCACTGGGGAATTCTTTACCACTCAATCTAGCGATTTAAACTCCCTAACTCTGGAATTACTGCGTTTACAGCCCTCTGAAGTACTTATTCCTACTAATGCTCCAGATCTTAGTGGTTTATTGCGTCCAGGAGAAAAATCAGAACATTTAGCCGATTGTTTACCTGAGAGTTTTTGCTATTCTTTCCGTTCCCAAAAACCTTTCACCCTAGTAGAGGCTAAACAAAGACTGCAAGATACCTTTAGAGTTCGTTCCTTAGAGGGTTTAGGTTGTGAACATCTTCCTCTAAGTATTAGGGCTGGGGGTGGATTACTCGAATATGTAGAAGAAACCCAAAAAGCCTATCAAGTATCTTTGCAACCACTAAAAACTTATAGTTTAGCCGACTATTTAATTTTAGATCATCAAACTCGTCGTAACTTAGAAATTACCCAAACAGTTAGGGATGGCACTCTTTATGGTTCTCTATTATGGTCGATCGATCGAACTAGTACGGCAATGGGAGGAAGGGCATTACGTCGTTGGCTATTGCAACCATTAATAAATACTAAAGGAATTCAGGCTAGACAAGAGACAATTGCTGAATTAGTCGAAAATGGCTCTTTAAGGCAAGATTTAAGAGCTATGCTGCGGAAAATCTATGATATTGAAAGATTATCAGGTAGAGTTAGTTCTGGTAGTGCTAATGCTCGGGATTTATTAGGGTTAGCAGAGTCTTTAGTCAAGTTGGTAGATTTAGCTACTATCGCTTCCTATGGTACATCACCCTATCTCAAGGCGATCCAAAATGTTCCCCCAGAATTAGAAGAATTAGGTAGACACGTAATCGATTACCTAGTGGAGTCTCCCCCACAACATATTAAGGAAGGGGGATTGATTAAAGATGGTATCCATCCTCAACTAGATGAGATGCGAAACAGATTAGAAGATGATAAGCAATGGTTAGCTAATTTAGAAGTTACGGAAAGAGAAAGAGTAGGTATTACTAATCTTAAGGTTGGTTACAACAAAACCTTTGGCTACTATATCAGTTTGCCCCGCAGTAAAGCAGACCATGCACCCGAAAATTATCAAAGAAAGCAAACTCTAACCAACGAAGAAAGGTATATTACTTCGGAGTTAAAAGAAACGGAAACCAGAATCCTCACTGCCAGAGACGATCTGAATAATTTAGAATACGAAGTTTTTACAGCGTTAAGGACAGAAGTAGCCGAAAAAGCTCAAGAAATAAGAAGTATAGCCAAAGCTGTAGCTGCGATCGATGTTTTAGCAGGATTAGCAGAAGTAGCAGTCTATCAAAACTATTGTCGCCCTGAAATAGTTCCAGGTAGAGAGATACATATCCTCGAAGGAAGACATCCTGTCGTCGAACAATCTTTGGGTACGGGTTTCTTTGTGCCTAATTCTACGGCGATGGGAAGTGAAGATGTTAACCTCTCCCCCAACCCCTCAACCTCTCCCCCAACCCCTCTCCTACGAGGAGAGGGGAGCAAGAGGAGAGAGGAGCAAGATCCTAACCCTGATTTGATCATACTTACAGGGCCTAATGCTAGCGGGAAAAGTTGCTACCTTCGGCAAGTAGGTTTGATTCAATTAATTGCCCAAATTGGTAGTTTTGTCCCTGCTACAGAAGCTAAATTATCTATTTGCGATCGCATTTTTACTAGAGTTGGGGCAGTAGACGATTTAGCCACAGGACAATCTACTTTTATGGTAGAAATGAATGAAACTGCCAACATTCTCAATCACGCTACCCCAAAATCTTTAGTTCTCTTGGATGAAATTGGACGGGGTACAGCGACTTTTGATGGACTTTCGATCGCTTGGGCAGTAGCAGAATATTTAGCTACGGAAATACAATCTAGAACTATTTTTGCAACTCACTATCATGAATTAAACGAGCTTGCCTCAATTCTAACTAATGTAGCCAACTACCAAGTTACGGTTAAAGAAATGCCCGATAAAATTATCTTTTTGCACCAAGTTACGCCAGGGGGGGCAGACAAATCTTATGGCATAGAAGCAGGACGTTTAGCTGGCTTACCCGCTTCGGTAATTAGTAGGGCAGAACAAGTTATGGGACAGATAGAAAAGCACAGTAAGATTGCTTTAGGATTGCGTAAAGGTATTAAACAGGTGCAACCAAGTAAAAGTAAGCCAAAACCTGGAGAAGTTATTGAACAGTTAGATATTTTTGAATAAGTAGGGGCGGGTCGGGGTCCGCCCCTCTTGTTGATATGATTAATTAAATTTTAAATTAATAATAAAGAAAATATGATAAACACAAACAA
>JBFRWE010000187.1:0-20317 GCA_051439345.1 Xenococcaceae cyanobacterium | reverse complement strand
TCTTGAGTTTCTGTGACTGCAATTAATTTAATTACCCATTCATAACCGCGAGAAATAAAAACTTCTAAGCTAACTGGTGCAGGTTCACTATGAGAAACTTCTTTGAGGGGAATTCGTTTCTGATATTTTGCCCCTAAACTAGCAGCAAAAACTATTACATCAGCATAAGTCTGAAACGCTCCAGTTGTTCCTTTGGCATATAATAATTTTTGGACTAATTCTGCTTTGTCTTTGGCTACTTTGATTCTGGGCAATGCCATGTTTGTTGAGTTACGAAATATATGAGCTATTTTAGGCTATTGTTTGGGTCATCGGTACACCGCCGTACAACGACGGAGTAACGGTGACTGGTGTTCCCCAGTCAAAAATAAACTTCTGATCCAAAAAATTCAAGATTTAATTTTAATATTAAATAATCTTATGTAAGATTACAGTAACCAATAGCTTTAGAATATATGCAGGATATAGAACCAATAATTAAAGACTATTTACTAGCTTGGAATGCTTCAGACTCTAAAAAAAGAGCAAACTTAATGGCTAAAGTAGTTGCAGAAGATTGTTTGTATGCGGATTCTCATCTACCAGAACCGATCGTAACCAGAGAATTACATTATCAATTTATCGATCGCTTCCGTCAAAAGTTTCCCGATCTAAGTTTAGTACTAGTATCTTCTCTAGATAGTCATCATAATTTTTTTCGCCTTGCCTGGAAATTAGTTAAGCCTGATGGAAACCCCTTTTCTCAAGGTAGTTTTTTTGGTGAAGTGAATCAGCAAGGAGAGATTTCCCAGCTGGTTGGTTTTGTAGATAAATAATTAATATTTGACATATAGATAAATTTAACCTTTAACAGAAGTAGATGTTGTCCTCACTTAGCAATCATTCCTTAAAATTTTAAAAAAGCTAAATAATTTATGTCTCCATAGCTATGAGACAGAAATCAATCTTGAAAAATCGCCCTCGATGGCATCGCGTTTTTGTTGAAGTTCGCACTCAAATTCTACTTTGTTATGTCGGTTTGATGACAATTTTAATGGGAATATCAATTCCGACAATTTATCAATTCGTGTTTCGACAGATCGATCTACGTTTACACACAGAAGTAGTTTCTGAGATTGAGGAGCTTGAGCAGGAGTTGGCCATGAAAAATCCTCAAACTTTTCTCCAACTTCAACAACTAACAATTGAATATTTAACTGATGAATTAGTTGAAGAAGACCAATTTTTGATCTTTTTGCTCAATAAACAGGTTTTTCAGTCTAGTCCTCTGGTTGAAGAATTACCAAAGTCCTTGCAACCCGATTCTCCCTCGCTCGCTCGATTGAGATTAAGCAAACAACATAAGTCTGGGGAGTTTGTTCTTAACGATGGGGAAATAGGCAAAATTATCTATGAAATCCTGCCAATTCAAATACAAGGACAACATCAAGGATTCTTTATTGTTGCTCACGCTGTAAGAGATGAATATCAGGAGACAACCTCTGCCATGCGATTTGTTATCGTCATTACCAGCATACTTTTTTTGCTAACCTCCACAGGGGCTTGGATTCTTTCGGGTTTAGTCTTAAAACCTCTACGAGTAATGTCAGCAACAGCCAGACAAATTAGTGAAAAAGACTTATCCCAAAGACTTCCAGTAGAAGGCAATGGGGAGATGACTGAAATCGCTAATACGTTTAATGAGATGATGGATCGTTTGCAAAGAGCTTTCTTGAGTCAACGTAATTTTATTAATGATGCTAGCCATGAACTACGTACTCCTATTACTATTGTTCAAGGTCATCTATAATTAATGGGTGAAGATCGAGAATAGCAGCAAAAGACTCTAGCAATTGTTCATGAGGAACTAGAGCGCATGAATAGATTAGTTAGCGATCTTCTCATCCTAGCTAAAGCAGAACAGCCTGATTTTATTCGACCGCAATTAATTGAAGTTGAGGCTTTAACCCAGGAATTATATGAAAAATCCAAAGTATTAAGTAAAGGTAATTTGCAATTGGAAGCACTAGGTAGAGGTCAATTATATATCGATCGACAAAGGCTAACTCAAGCGATTATGAACTTGGTAGATAATGCGGTTCGATATACAACGTCTGAGGCAAATATTTTTTTCGGTTCTGCTTGTAATGATTCGGATACTCGCTTTTGGGTTAAAGATACGGGTATGGGAATTGCTGTATACGATCGACAGCGAATTTTTAATCGCTTTGCTCGTGCTTCTAACAGTCGTCGTCGTTCAGATGGCTATGGTTTGGGACTATCTATTACCAAAGCTATTGTTACTGCTTGTGGCGGTTCGATCGAACTAGAGAGTGATTTAGGAAAAGGTTCTACTTTTACGCTTATTTTCCCTGTTGATTCTGTCAAAGGTACTCAAAAAAGTCAAGATTGACAATTAAAATTTATTTCTCATCAAAGCTGACGTTAACTAATTTTTGTGTCAAAATTAAACTTCTGATACATAAAGGAGAAAAACACAAAGCAATGTTAATTGAGGGTAAAAAGTACACTTATCGTCAACTGATGGAGGAGACTGGTTTATCTAGAAGTACACTACATAGAAGAATTAAAGCTTTGAAAGAATCAGAAGTCCCTCTAACTATAGGTGCGATCGTTCGGTTTCCTACTATCTGGTCATTTCACGATCACGATGGTACTTATTATTCATCTAAGACTGATTATGCGGTTAAAAATAGTATTCCCTATTATCAGATGTTTCAAGATTTGAATTATGACACAAAATAATTGTCTACTTTGAGTCTGGTTCAGTAAAGGATCATCAACTCACCATTTGTAGTCAAAAATTTCGACTTTATTAAAAACATAATTTATCCACTTTAAAAAATTTCGGCTAAATCTAAACTAAATCCAGGTAATATATTCTCTCCCGATACTGTATTTGGAGATTGCAATATTTCTACTTGTTGATTGGGACGATAAATTTCTACCACTTGACGCTGGGGATCGATTAACCATCCTAATTTTGCACCATTAGCCAAATATTCTTGCATCTTCTTTTGGATAGGTTTAAGTGCGTCAGAAGGGGAGCGCAATTCTACTACAAAATCGGGACATAAAGGAACAAATCGCTCTTGTTGTTGGCGAGTTAAACTATTCCACCTGGACAATTCTACCCAAGCAGCATCGGGAGAACGATCTGCGCCCTTGGGAAGTTTAAAACCACCAGAAGAGTCAAAAACTTTCCCTAGTTTACTTTGGCGATTCCACCATCTCAGTTGAAAATTAATCTCGGAATTACGCTCGCTAGTCAAGCCTCCAGTGGGTGAGATAATAATTAGTTCTCCCTCAGCAGTGCGTTCAAATTGCAAATCTTGATGCTGATGACATAGTTGCCAAAACTGTTCGTCTGTAATGTGAATTCCTAACTGTAAAGGGGAAGGGAGAGAAACCATGACATTTTCTTAGTTTCTATTATTTAGCTGGATTTATTATATTCTTTTTGCTTCATCTACAGTACCAATCATGTAGAGAGACTGTTCGGAATAATCAGTAAACTCATCATTCAAAATCCGATCGCATCCATCCAAAGCATCCTCTAACTTAACCATCTTTCCTTCTAACCCTGTAAACTGTTCGGTAGTAAAAAAGGGCTGAGTGAGAAATCTTTCTAATCTGCGGGCGCGATAGACTATTTGGCGTTCGCTTTGTGCCAACTCTTCTAGTCCCAACATAGCAATAATATCTTTTAATTCTTCATAGTTAGCTAGGGTTTGACGCACTGCTTGGGCAATTTGATAGTGACGATCGCCAACTACTTGAGGTGTTAACATCTTAGAATCTGATTGCAAAGGATCGATCGCGGGATATAGTCCCTGGCTGACTCTTTTACGAGATAAAACAATGGAAGCAGAAAGATGGGAGAAAGTATGCACCGCAGCAGGATCGGTAAAGTCATCGGCAGGAACATAGACAGCTTGAATGGAAGTAATTGAACCCGATGCAGTATTACAGATTCGTTCTTCTAATTCTGCTAACTCTGTGGCTAATGTAGGTTGATAACCAACTCTAGAAGGCAATTGTCCCATCAAACCAGAAACTTCTGAACCAGCTTGAATAAAACGAAAGATATTATCAATAGTTAACAGAACATCTTTGTGTAAATCATCACGGAAATATTCCGCCATAGTTAAGGCTGCGTGTCCGACGCGAAAACGAACTCCTGGTGATTCGTTCATCTGTCCGAATACCATCACCGTGTTATTTAATACCCCTGCCTCTTGCATCTCCCGATAGAGTTCTTCTCCTTCCCGCGATCGCTCGCCAATACCACAGAAAATACTTACTCCCTCGTAGCGACTGACCACATTATGAATCAATTCAGTAATTAACACCGTTTTACCTACCCCCGCACCGCCAAATAATCCAGCTTTTCCTCCTTTTTCTAAGGGTGCGAGAACATCGATCGCTTTTATCCCTGTCAGAAATATCTCTGTAGTTGTAGTGCGCTCGCTTAAAGGAACAGTTGAAGCATGAAGCGAACGCCTTGTGCTAGCTGATAATTGTTCTCTACCATCGATCGTCTCGCCAAAAACATTAAACATCCTTCCTAATAAAGCCTCTCCGACAGGAACTTGCAGGGGATGACCAGTATTATTTACAATTGAACCCCTAGCTAATCCTTGAGTGGGAGTTAGGGCGATGGTTCTGACTAATTCCCCACTAAGATAAGTCATTACTTCCAGGGCTACCTGTCTATTTTCTCCTGCTGTTAATAAACTGTTAACTGCTGGTAATGAACGAGGAAATAAAACATCGACTACACTACCACGAATAGAAATTACTTGACCTTGATTTGTTGTCATAAAATCATCCACTACTCAATCAAATTATAGAAACCAGCTGGCAACTAGAATTTATTACAAATCTAAAATTATTTTGGCGATATTGAAATAAATTAAGACTCCTAAAACATCCACAGCAGTAGTAATAAAAGGAGCAGACATTAAAGCAGGATCGAGTCCTAAAGAGCGAAACAGAAAAGGTAACGCAGAGCCAGCCACAGAAGCAAGAAGAGCGATCGCGATTAAACTAATACCCACAGAAATAGCCACAAATAAATTTCCTTGTAACCAATAAGCCCAAACTGTTGCCATAACACCTAAAATAGTACCTAAAAGTATTCCGGCTAAAGCTTCACGAAAAACTACTTTTCCCGGACCCATATCAGTAATTTCTTCAGTGTTTAAGCCCCGAATAACCACGGTAGAAGATTGCGCCCCCACGTTACCTCCTGTACCTGTTAAGAGAGGAATAAAGGCTGCTAGGGTAACTACTTGCTGTAAAAGATTTTCTTGAGAACGAATGATAGTACCAGTAACTGTATTTGTTAACAATAAGACAAATAACCAAACCACTCTTCTGCGGGCAACGGTAATTAAATTAGTTTGGAAATAATTATCACCATCAGACTGTACGCCCCCTAAAGCATAAATATCTTCTGTAGCTTCTTGTTCTAAGATATCAATAACATCATCTACGGTAACTACTCCTACCAGACGAGCTTCTCGATCGACAATCGGTATAGCTAGTAAATCATAGCGTTGAATAGTACGAGCTACCTCTTCTTGATCGGTATCCGTATGCACTGAAACTACATCACGAGTCATAATTTCACTCAGGGGTGTTTCAGGAGGAGAAATAACTAAATCTCGGAGAGAGACGATCCCCTTGAGATGGCGAGAAGCATCGATAACATATAAATAATAGATAATTTCGGAAGCATTAGCTAAACTACGGATTTTTTCTAGGGTTTGACTCACAGTTAAAGTCTCTTTTAAAGAGATATACTCAGGGGTCATAATTCGCCCTGCCGTATCTTCTTCGTAGCCTAGTAGTAATGCTGTAGCCTGACGTTCTCCTGGACTAAGTTGTGCTAGGAGACGGCGAACTATTTTAGCTGGTAGTTCATCAAACAATTTAGCGCGATCGTCAGGAGACATTTTATCAACAATATCCAGTACTTCCTGACGTTTAAATTCTTGAATTAAGGCTTGCTGAATAGTAGAATCCAAGTGTTCATAAACTTCGATCGCTTCCGTCTTAGAGAGTAGACGAAAAGCAATTACCTGCATTGATTCTGGCAACCCTTCGATCGCTTCTGCAATATCCACTGGTTGTACAGGAACTAAAAGAGCTTTTGCTCCTTCTAAATTTCCCTGATTTAGTAATAGTTCTAATTGGGTACGAACTAGCTGACGTAGTTCATTATGTTTAACTCCATTGGCAGTCATAAACCTCCCCCGCTTAGCGTAATAGTTGTGTTTTGTTATCTAGTTAACTAAAATTTTTGCTTTAATTTTTAACAACTAAGTTTTAATCTCCTGAGAGAATTTGCATTTTTTAACATTGTCTTCTATCTTGGCATTATTTGTTAGCTTAATGCTGTGATAGTCTACTAAAAAAAGAGATTTTAGTCGGTGCAGCATTTGTTTAAATATGTTGATGTGGATTTCGCGTTCAAGATTAACAGGATTGACAGGGTTGTTTCCGCACTACTTATCTCAAACTATGGCTGATTTAGGAGACAAGTTATGTCAATCTATGTAGGTAATATACCCTATGAGGTTAGCAAAGAAGACCTCTCTAATGTTTTTGCCGAATATGGCACTGTTACCAGAGTGTATTTACCATTAGATCGTGAAACAGGAAGGGTTCGTGGTTTTGGCTTTGTAGAAATGTCAAGCGAAACTGAAGAAGAGGCTGCTATTGAAACTTTAGATGGTGCTGAGTGGATGGGAAGAGTATTAAGAGTAAATAAGGCTAAACCTCGGGAAAATAGTCATAATTCTGACGATAATCGCCGAAATAACCGTTTTTCTAAGAGCTATTAGTTTATTTTAGCTCTTAGCTCGATCTAAGTATTTGCCTTTCATATCAAAATAGAAAAGGCTCAGGTATTCAGCTTGAGCCTTTTAGAATTAGTTTGAAAAGAGGAGTTCAGAAGTCAGGAGTTCAGAAACTAACTACGAACTACGAACTACGAACTACTAACTACTCCCCCAATACTTCCAATACAGCTTTAGGAGATAGTTTATTCTTAAACCAGATTACTCGATTAGGTAAATCAGTAAACTTAACTCCAGCTTTTTCTAAATTTAGCCTTTCGGATACAGCTAAAATTAGATTGTCTGCATCAGCGTTACGAACTTGATAAAACTTTTTTTTGAGGTATTCTGGTCGCCAATAGCCAACAATTTCTAGTAAAAAATCTCTACCATCGGGATGAACTAGACGAAAATCGGGGATCATTACACTACCAGGAAGAGGGACTAAATCCACTTCTCTTTCTAATCGCCATAGGGTTTTAGTTTTGACCCAACTTTTGGCGAAAGAAGCCTCTAACATACTATCGTAGGGTTTTCCAGGAGGATAGTGAGTAACCAAGCTACATCGATCGCTACTCAGACTAAAACTACCAGTCTTTATACCCCCAGAGTAAGGATCGCGATTTTGCAGTTTAGCTTGTAAACTCCACTTACTCACGTGTAACAATGCTGGTAACATTTTGGCTAAAGCTAAACCATAACGAGTACTGGGTTTAAATAAACTAGTAGGGCCATCTATGGTAATGGTAAACCCTGTATCTGCATCCCCTTCAATATATGCCATCAATTGGAATAATTTGAGATAGCGAAAGAGTAATTTATATTCTCCTGGATCATTACGATGGGCATTAATGATAACATTACTAGCACGGTAAAAAATACCTTGAACCTGAGCAAGATTGTAACGATGAACTAATGCTTCATCTACAGGAGGATCGAACTGAGTTAAGATGCGGTTTTCTTGCAAGTCAGCATAGAGTCCCTTTTCTACTTCTTCGGGGGATACTTGGCGATTTAATTCAGTCGTAAGCTGATGGGCAACAGTCTCTAAATTTTGGCTACGATAAAGGGGAATAGTTTGTTTTTTCGCTGCCTCAGCAAATACTTTCTGACGTAAAGTTTGAGGCTCAAGGGGGCTGATGATTTCAAAAGTAGAAAAAGTATTCCGCAATATATGAGCAAGTCCTCTTTTAACGCGGTAATCAGGACTATCGCCTTCTAATTGGGCTAATTTTTGATTTAACTCTCCCTGGGTTTTTCCCACATTCTCTTCAAAACAACTAATTCCCTCGGCAGCTAAAGCGATCGATCTGTTGTCAATTGTTAATTTTTTCGGAATTAAAGTATTGCCGTTATAGCGATACATTAATAGATCGGAAGGAAGCATAGATTATTGTAAGTTACAGAAGTTAGATGTTTAAAATTTGTTCATCCAGATACTGGTTCTATGTCTTATCTCTAGCAACTACAATTTGGATAATTTTGCTCGATCGAGTTCAGGCACAAAATAACAGTATTAATACCGAGTTTTATCTTAATAATCTGTGGATGTTAATTGCTGCAGGTATGGTATTTTTCATGAATGCAGGCTTTGCCATGTTAGAGGCTGGTTCTTGTCGTCGTCATAATGCAGTTAATATCTTAGCTAAAAATTTGCTGGTTTTTTGTGTCTCAGCCCTAGCTTTTTGGTTTTTCGGTTTTGGGTTGATGTTTAGTAACAGCAATAATGGCTTTATTGGTTTAAAGGGTTTTTTCACCCAGATAACCTATCCAACTCCAGACAATCCTCTTGCTTTTCCTTGGGAATTTACTAACCTGCAACAAAATTGGTCAAACCATTCTTTTGCTGCTTTATTTTTTTGGCAATTAGTGTTTGCAGGAACTGCTGCTACGATAATTTCTGGTGCAGTAGCAGAAAGAATTAAGTTTATCGCTTTTATTTTTTTCAGTCTTATTTTTGTTGGTATTTTATATCCTTTAGCAGGACACTGGGTTTGGGGTATTAATGGTTGGTTAAGAAAACCCTTTTTCAATTTTCATGATTTTGCTGGTTCTACTGTAGTGCATTCTGTAGGTGGCATGGCAGCTTTAGTGGGGGCTAGATTATTAGGTCCTCGTTCAGGACTTTATACTTCTAAAAACGGCTCTAGTTTCTCTAGTTATAATCTTAGTCTATCAACCCTAGGCTGTATGATTCTTTGGTTAGGTTGGTTTGGATTTAATGGAGGCTCAGCACAACAACTAGAAAATGTACCTCACATCATCGTGACAACTATGATGTCGGCAGCAACAGGCGGATTAGCAGTATTGTGTTGGAGTGGATTATTTGCTAAACCCAGTTTATTATCGATTATTAATGGGATTTTAGGTGGTTTAGTTGCTATTACTGCCTCATCAGCTTTCGTTGACATTGGGGCTGCTTTTCTCATTGGTGCTATTGCTGGAATTGTCATCCTTATCGGTGAATATATCTTGCAAATAACCCAAACTGACGATCCCGTAGGTGCTATTCCCGTTCATTTATTTTGTGGTTTGTGGGGTACGATCGCTGTAGGTATCTTTGCTAGTCCTTCTTCTCCAGAATTTTCTTATCAATATCACTGGATTCACCAAACTTTTAATCAGTTTATCGGCTGGCTAATAATTTGTACTTTTATCGGAGTCTTCAGTTGGATTATCTGGATTTTAATTGGTATAGTACTCTATCATCTCAATCCCAATTATTACCTCGATCATCTTTCCCCTCAGCAATATCTTCCTTCAGATAGTAATGTTGAAATTTCAGAAACAATCAATTTGAGTTTTGTTAATAAAGATTTATCTCCTAATAAGCATAAGTGGCAATTTACCATCCTCAAGTATATTGAGATAGGCAGAAAAGGGATTAGAGTGTCCCCTATTGATGAACAAAAGGGAAGTGATGGATTTTTTCAGCTATAAAATTCTTGATTTATAGTTGATTTGGATTGAGATAAGTAGCTGCTGGACAACCATTATTTTCTACATATTCTTCTAGCTGTTGAGGAAAATTTGTGTTGGCATAAGTGTTAATCCAACGGGCAAACCAAGGCTTATGATTGCTCTGTTGATAATATTGTTCGGGCAACTCACAAAGTATTTCTACTGCTCCGAGTAAATTATTCTCTTTAGTAGCTTTAACATCGATCGCATAGGTATATTTAAGGTCATATAAGGTTTGCCTACATTGTTCATCGGCAAAACCCCCTAAAGGGCTACTAAATTCTTTTAGTTGTTTCATTAAATATTTTAATTTTTCTTCATCGCGAATAAAAATAGCATCTTTAGCTTGTCTTAATAAGCTCGGATCGCAAGTGATGAAGCTATCAGAAGAAGTAGATGTTTTGTTAAATAATTGTCCCAGAGAAATACCTACTACTATTATTCCAAATGCCAGAGCTAGAGATAAATGAATAATTGACTTGCTTGGTTTTTTTTTCTGAGGAGAAGAATCATTTGAATCAATCAAGTTTTCTTCTAAATTTTCCGCTTCTTCTCGCCAGTTATCTTCGCCTGGTTCAAGTATATTATTATTTTGAGCTATTATTTGTTGATTCTTTCCTTTTAAATTATTATTAGTACTAACGATAGCATCTAGAGCATTAAAATTATTTCTGATAAACCTATAGTATTCTCCTGGAGCAAAGTTTTGGTGTTCATTTTGAGGATAACGCAGCTGTTTTTGCTGTTTTCCATAAAAATAATCGCAGACTAATGATTCTAAATTAGTATTATTATCAATCTGCCAGTTTTCTAAACAAGCTCCAGTCAAAATTGAATTTTTAAAGTTAGTTACTAATGCATTTACGTTAGTTAGATTGGCATTTTCTAGATTAGCATAACTAATATCTGCTCTAGTTAAATTAGCTTCTGTTAGTTCAACTTCACTCAAATCTGAACCGCTAAGATTTGCATTAGCTAAACAAGCTTTATGAAGATTAGCTCCCTTGAGATCGGCACACTTAAGATTAGTTTCACTTAAATTTACTCTACTTAAATTTACTCTGCTCAGATTGACGCCACTTAAATTCAAATTACTCAGATTTGCTTCACTGAGATCTAACTCGATTTCGCTATTTTCTTGTCGCCAATAATTCCATGCTTTTACATCATGTTTGAGTAAAGTAAGATGTCTGTTATTAGTCATCTTTGCTTACCTTTTAATAATCCTATCAAGATTATATGCTTTATTTCTTTGAGTAGGAATAAGCTTATATTTATGCTAATTATTGGCAATACTCTTTGATATGCTCCTTTATCTATCCAAATAAACTAGCGATCGCTTTACCCATATTTTCTGGTTGCATTGCTTCAGTTGCTGCGGTAGGCTCATAACCACAATGTACCATACAGTCAGCACATTTAGGATTGCCACTAGCTTTACCGTACTTACTCCAGTCAGTTTTATCTAGTAGTTCTTGGTAGCTGGAATAATAACCTTCATTGAGAAGATAACAGGGTTTTTGCCAACCTAACACACTATAACTAGGACTGCCCCAAGGAGTGCAATCAAAGTCTTGCTCTCCCATCAAAAACTCTAAAAATAAGGGGTTATGATTAAAATTCCAGTTTTTCTGGCCTGATTTCCAAGGAGAAAGTATTTCTTTGAATAAAGCTTTAGTTTGTTCTCTTTTTAAAAAACTATCTTGATCTGGAGCCCATTCATAACTATAACCAGGAGAGATCATCATGCCATCGAGATTAAGACTTTCTAAGAAATCAAAGAATTCTTGCATCTCTTGAGGAGCGACCCCTTCAAATACAGTTGTATTGGTAGTTACCCGAAAACCTTTCCGTTTGGCAGCTTTAATAGCAGCCACTGCTCGATCAAATACTCCCTGACGATCGACACATTTGTCGTGTTGTTCTCTTAAACCATCTAAATGCACACTAAAAGTCAGATAGGGGGAAGGTGCAAATTTATCTAAGCTTTTCTCTAGCAATAAACCATTGGTACAAAGGTAAACAAATTTTTTCCTGGCGACTAAACCCCTAACAATTTCATCGATTTGGGGATGTAATAAAGGTTCGCCTCCTGGAATGGACACCACAGGCGCACCACATTCTTCTACTGCTGCGAAACATTCTTCTGGAGTCAGGTTTTGTTTAAGGATTTCTGTGGGATGCTGAATCTTACCACAGCCAGAACACGCCAGATTACAGCGGAATAAAGGTTCTAACATCAAGACAAGGGGAAAACGTTTACGCCCCAGCAGACGTTGAGTAACTAGGTATTTACCAACAGTTAAAGCTTGTTGTAGTTGAATTGCCATTACTTCTCCTCTCACCAAATAGTTCTTGTGAGTCATTGTATTGAGATTTTAGCAGTTGTTAAAGTTATTTTTTTAGGTGGCGATCGCTTTCAAGAGAGAAAATAAGCTATTATTCTTCGGCTTTCAGCTAGGATGAAGTAGCTCTAAGCTTTAAATCAAGCCTCACATTATCAGCTATCAGTCTCTAATGTCTTATCATTCCCCCTCTAACCCCAAAAATGCCCCACCAAGTAATCGTCAGTTTCTCATTGTCATTGGTATGTTTCTTGGGGCGATTGCAGTTTTTTTCTGGCTGTTCAAATTATTTTTGCATGGAATTATCATGATAATTCCTCTAGAAGTAGAACAGCAATTAGGTGCTGCAATTGTACCTATTTATGAACAGCAGGCAAAACCCTCTCCTCAGCAAAATACCTTAAATCAGTTACTCGATCGCTTAGAAAATAATTTACCATCACCACAACATTCTCAGAGAGATTATCAAGTATTATATGTTCCCGAATCAACAGTAAATGCTCTTGCTCTTCCAGGAGATAAAATTGTTATCTATCAAGGACTAATAGCAAAAGTCAAATCAGAAAATGAATTAATGATGGTTTTGGGACATGAATTAGGACATTTTGCCCATCGAGATCATTTAAGGGGTTTAGGAAATTCTTTACTAATTAGAGCTTCTCTGAGTTTTTTTCTGGGAGACTTGGGGATTTTTCAAATACCTGTAGGTAATTCGATAGAAGCCATAGCCAATGCTCAATATTCTCAGTCTCAAGAAAAACAAGCTGATGCTTTTGGTTTGACTTTATTAAATAAAACCTATAGACATGTAGCTGGTGCAACAGATTTTTTTACCAGATTAAGTAAAGAAGAAAATAATAACCTTTCTTTTTTGTCTACCCATCCCGCTTCCCAGGAAAGAATTAAAAAACTTGAACAGTTAATCAAAGAAAATAACTATCCCAGTCTAGAGCGATCTCCTTTACCCCAAGCTTTAACTAATTTATCGGCAAATTAATAAACAAGTATATATTAAGAGTTTAGGTTAAATATCTATAGACTATATTAAATAGCTCTGATTTAGTAAATGGTTTGACAAGATAATTTGTTGCCCCCATCAGTTTAGACTTGGTTAAATTAATTAAACTCTGATGGTTTGATACCATAATAATCGGAATATTTTTAAACTCTTGATGACTTCTGAGCAGACTACATAGCTCATATCCATTAATATCAGGTAAATCAATATTCAAAAAAATTAATTGTGGTTTAATTTCTAGTAATTCAACAAAAGCACTCAAGGACTTTTGAATAATGATCAAAGAAAATAAATCTCTGTTTTCTAGAAAGGTTGTCAGTTGCTGCTGAGTATCTAGTTGATTATCTACACAGGCTATTGTCCATCTTTTCTCTAAAGAATCTGTAGGTTTCTCACAATAAGAATAAATTTTGCTTTCTTCAATCTCCCAGTCTTTAATTTTGTCACCAGAATTATTAGCTGGTATCGTGGGAAGTTGATCGAAAGGTGATTTGGGAGGACGAAGAATTATAATTTTATTAACTATCGATGGGTACAAAAGTTTAGCAACAATCAACTCATCTTTATCAATTAAGGCACTAATTTGGCGAAAATTTAATCCTTTTAATAATTTACAGATAGTTTCGTTTTGTTCTGAGTTTAAATTAGGTAGATTATTGGTAACTTGTGTAGCCAAGTATAGACGTTGATAAGAAGAAAATATTTCTGGAGTAGATGAGATCCAAGTTTGTATTCGTTTTTGGCATTGCTGAAAAAAAACGGTTGGGTCTAATTTCAGCAGTATTATTAAATCATAATTTTCTCTTTGGATAAATTTTTTAGTAGCTATATCAGTTAAATTTAATAAAGATTCAAATACTTCTCTAGTAAGTCTTCTAATTAGAGTTACTGCCTCTTGTTGACTTATGTATTGCGCTTCTAATAACCAAATAATACTCAGATAATCTGAAGGAATTTGGACATATTGTTCTAAATCATTCCTGAACTTTAAACGCCCCTGCTTAATTACTTCATTAGTTAGTTTACTATTTTGATTACTTAAGCGACGTAAATGACGTTCTAATCTCTCAAACGGAGCTAAGGAGTTGGTAGCATAAAATAATTTACCTTGAGCTACATAAATAAAGTAAATAACCGAATTACTGACTACTTGAAAGCAACCATCCGATTCTCTTTCTACTAAACATTCTAATTCTTCTAAGAAAAGAGGTGGTTGATTCTCCTTCTCTGTTGTGGATGAGGACAGATGAGTCATATGCTCCAAAGACTAACTTAGACCGATACAGTTTTAACATACCCATCTAGAGAACATGAATAACAATCACGCTTCTTATTGCTTATTTCTTTGTGTATTTCTTCTTTTTTAAAAGAAAAACTGAAAATGTTAGAATATCATATTAAAGATCAAATATAGCAAATACTCAGGTATTAGTTAGAATGATTCCAGGAGATAAGTGACAATTCATGGGTTATCATCTGTAAAAAGAAAAGACTTAGTAGTCACAATAAAAAGCAAATTTTTATTAATTATTATAATTTGAGCAAGCTGAAGCTTTACCTAAACTGAACAACAAAATGACAACCGAAAACATACGTTTACGTGCTGAATTTATTAATACTGACGTGATTGCTCGCAATAGTGGTAAAAAATTGGGAGTAGTCAAAGAAGTATTAGTAGATGTAGATCGAAGAGAAGTGGTAGCCTTGGGTTTACGAGACAACATTCTCTCAGTTTCTGGAATACCTAAATATATGTATCTAGACCGTATTTGCCAGACTGGGGATGTAATTTTGGTAGAAGACGAAGATGTCATCGAGGATATTGATATAGAACTTTACAGTAAACTAGTTAACTGTGAAGTAATTACCGAAGCTGGAGAGCCTCTAGGGAGAGTGAGAGATTTTCAGTTTAATATTGACGATGGGAAAGTCTATTCCTTAATCATTGCTTCTTTAGGGATTCCTCAGATTCCCGAACAATTGATTAGTACTTACGAACTATCTATCGAGGAAGTAGTCAGCAGTGGTCCCAATCGTCTGATTGTATTTGAAAATTCAGAAGAAAGAATTACGCAAATCAGTGTCGGTTTATTAGAGCGGTTAGGAATTGGTCGTCCTCCTTGGGAACGAGAAGATGAAGATTATTATCCCCAAACTATTAAAGCAGAAAATCAACTAGGCACAGGAACTGTTCGTCCTCCAGTCTCTACACCAGTAGAAACCAGAACCCCTGTAATGGAAGAGCGTTGGGATGAAGATGAATGGCAAAGAGCAGAAATTGCTTCTCCTCCACCACCAAAAGCAGAGTCAATACGTTACGAAGAAGAATATGAAGAGGATAACTGGGGTGAGATCAGAGCAGAAGAAAAAGTATACGAAGCCAAACTAGACTCAGATAAATATAATTACGATTATCAATCTAGTGAACCACCAGAAGATATGTGGGATGATGATATCAAATCAGATTCTTATACCCCTCCCCCAGTAAATATTCCAGAAAAACAAAAAGCTCCTGAATACGAGGAGGAAGCAGGTTAGAATCTGGGGAATTAAGTCGCTCAATCTCATTGAAACTAGTAAGCATGAGTGTTTTAACTTACCAGCTTTATTTCGCTGGCAATTCAAGTTAAGCTGAAGATTGAGCAAGATCAATATAATATGCTACCTATGCAGTTTCGACCTATAGTCTTATTTCTAGTTTCTTGTCTATTTTGGCTAACTAGTTGGGTAATTACCCCAGTAGCCAATGCTCTGACACCTGTTAAATTGTACGATCTTTCTTATGAAGCTTGTTCAGCAGACATAGCTAAAGGGAATGTCGGCAGTGGTGATTTGAGACCCGCTAGTTGCTTTATTGTTAAGGGAAAAGCTAAAAATACATCTGGTAAGAATGTGGTAGATGCGGATGTTTTTGGTCGCATTTACGATGCCAATGGAGACAATGTTTTTGCCAATCGTGGGCGAGTAGGCACAATTTTGGAAGTACCACCAGGGGTTAGTGATTTTGAAATCAGGATTAGTGTTCCTGCTAATCAGCCTACACCCCTGGTATTAAAGCAATTTAAGGCTTCTGGATTTGCTCAAAAAGTACGTCCTTTTTACTATGATGATTAGAACCCCATTGCCACAGTAGGTATA
Source organism: Xenococcaceae cyanobacterium (assembly GCA_051439345.1). Taxonomy (GTDB): domain Bacteria; phylum Cyanobacteriota; class Cyanobacteriia; order Cyanobacteriales; family Xenococcaceae; genus JASJDJ01. The sequence goes on along the minus strand of JBFRWE010000187.1, from coordinate 4,010 downwards.
GTTTCTAATGCACCTTGCAAAAACTGAAGAGCTAAAATAGCCAGAATAGCTGATATATCTATCCCTCCAATAGGAGGGATAAAAGAGCGAAATATATTGAGATAGGGATCGGTAACTGGACTTAAGAAAGCCATAATTTGGTATGCCCACTCTGCGGTTTGAAACCAAGAAAGTAAGATACGGACTATTAGCAAGACAAAATAAATATTAAGAAAAGCAATTAAAGTTTGAACGACAAAACTCATAAAATATAAAATTCTCCCAGGAAATTTAGGATTAGTCTTATTGATAATCTTAGCTTAATTTGGCATTCATCCCAGACTGACTGCGAAGCAGTACAAGTCTGGAACGGAGCTTTTGAAGGGCGCAATCCGATTACGCCCGCAGCCCCTCATGAATGCCAGTCCATAACTTAACTTCCTTGAATATAAGTGTAAAAGCGAGCGATCGCCAATAAAATAAGGAGCAACTCTGAAACTCTTTATAGCTTATTGTAACGTTTCACAATTGGCTCTTGACTAACTTCATCTAAACCAACTTGTTGTAATAAATCAGTCCAAATAGTATCGATCGCCTTATTTTTTGACTCAGTTTGGCGCAGGCGATCGATACTACTTAAAGTATCAAACCACAGTCCATTTTCCGCATAGATCGAGATTCGCTCTAATGGTTGAGCTAATTGTATCTGATTGTTAATATCTACACTTAACTCTACTCTTTTTACCCAGCCTTCTACAAAGTCATCAGGTGAATTTTCTGGATTACACATAATGTATAAATACCAATGATAACTTTTACCTTTTTCCAGCTTTACTTTATCTTGGGGAAGAGTAAAACTAATTATTCCCAGAGTTTTATCTAAAGAAAAAATAGTTTGATAAACTTCATTTTCTGCTTCATCTTGAAGAATAAATTCAATCTGACTATTAACTGGATAAGCAAGATAAAACCAAAAACTAGGGTTAGGGGAGGTTGTTTCTCCCCAGACATAAACTTTGTTCTTTGCTGGAGTTTGAATGGGTATTTCAGGCATGATTGCTATTAGAGGTGCCGTATCTTTATCTTGATTAGTAATTTGACATAAACCATGACTTCCTGCACCTTCTCTTTTTCCTGATGGCGCACCATTATCTTCTGGAGTTGGTGGATTAAAAGATATTATTTCTGTCCTATTGTTTGAATTTTGAGATTGTGCTGTAATTGCTGAATATTTCCCAATGAAAACAAATAAAGCGACCGCAATAGATAAACTAATTAATCTTTTTTGTGAAAATAATTTGTTAAACATTATTCGATACCCTCTGATTCATAATTTAACTAATAACTAATAACTCAGTTATCTTCATGAATTATCTGTTAAAGCTAATCTTTTAGAAACCCAAAATGTGGTAATTATTAATGTTAATACCGTCGGAATCAAAGGAATCCAGCCACTATAAGTAAACACAACCAAACAAATACCAACTATGCCAATAGAACTACCAATTATATTAAGCAATAAACGCCCTTGCTTAAATCTACTAATAGCTAATAATCCTCCCATAATTGACCACCACCAAATCCAAATTGCTTCTATCCAACCATTCCAGTACCATAACAAAGGGCGATCGTCTAAAACTGCGCTCAGAATTTGACCGATCATCTGTGCGTGCAGAAAAACGCCTGAAATTTCATTTCCATAGGGAGTAAGATAATAGTCTTGATAACTTCGATCGATATTCCCAATCAGAATAATTGGCTCTGGTATTTGAGCTACTGAATTGGGAGGGATTCCTTTTTTAAGTAATTCTTCTAGAGAAATACTATGAGCAACTTGTTGAAGAGAATTAATTCTACGATAATTCAGTAAAATTTGATAACCACTATCATCTAGTTTTTGATATCCACTACTATGATTAGTAAGTTTTTTAAAAACTACATTACCCAATTGCCATTCTTTTTGAGCAGTATAAGTGGCTGTAATATTGTGTTGTCGATATAAATAATGTTGTGCAACTAAATAACTTAAAGATATTCTAGTACTACAAGGATCGAAACGATTGGTAGAAGTCATATCTAAAAATTGACGACGGACAACATAATCATCGTCAAGCGGTACATCATTAAAACCCCAATGTTTTGCAGATAATTCTGGAGGAGGCTTAACTCCTTTGCTATATTGATTGTTGTTAAGTTCTTGAATTTTGCAAATAGCAAAAAAACGACGATCGGTTTTGACACGATTAACCATCGCTGAATCAAAACCGTTGGGACGATAGATATCTAACGCAATGGTGGTAGGATTTAATTTTTCTAGTTCATCTAATGCTTGAGCAAGAGCTCGATCTGATAAAGAGCCTCTTCTCTCCATCCCTAGACTATCTTGGTATTCAATATCTGTATGATCGACAGTAACAACTAATATCCGAGGATCGGCTTTTTCTTGACGAGGTAATAATTGTATCAGGCGATCGTAGGCATATAGTTCTAATGGTTGCAATATACCTAACCAACGTATCCCTAGAACTATAGTTGAGACTGCTAAACTATTGAGAACTACTTGAATAAGTCGATACCATTGAGGTTTGACCTTCTGGACAGGGATTACTTCCCTAGATTGAGTCGGTAACTTTTCTGAAGTTACACTTAAAAAATCATCCCATCGAGGTGGTACTACGGCTGGATTTTGGAAAATCAAGGGTAACCACTTGGCACCAGGAAAATTAGTAAATTTTTCTAGTCTGTCTTGCGCCTTGCGAGCAGCAGTATATAAAAGCTTTCCTGCGTTATATTCGCTTAAAAATTCTTTTAAAAAGGATTGAGCAACTAGATCTGGTACTATTTCCTGCATAACAATGACTACTGGAATATGCAAATCAGCTAGTTCTTGAGCCAGTTTTAAACCGTCACAGGAGTTAAAAATAGCAATGGTCAAGCCTTTACTAATCGCTTCTGTTAGAGCATTTCTAAACTGTTCGATTGTTAAACTTTCTTGCTCATTAAGATATATTCGACCAGCTTTGAGTTCTGACTGGCTATGACCAGCAAAAAAAAATATATCCCAACCTTTATCATCTTGAAGCTTGTGAATTAATTTTGTTGCATTAGGCTGGTCTAAAAAATCTGGTTTTGTCTCGTTTAACTTTTCAATTGCTTGTCGATCTTCTTCTAGATTGATATTTTGATTGTCTCCAAAAACAGCGAGAATGCGGACTTGATTATGAGTTGTTTGTTGTAATGGTGGTGCATAGTATTCACTAGTACTGTAACCAATACCGACATCGGGATAATCTGATAATAAATCCCATAGGTGCCAAGGAAGTTTCCAGACTATTTTTTCCCTAGCTTTAATGATTAACCTGATTTCTGGGGAATGACTTGCTAATTCTTGAGCTAACCTTTCCCGTATTTTCTGCCAATTAATATCTGCTGAAGGTTGCAGCCATGATTTCATGCTGGTTTCTAATTTTTGAACTTTTCGCCGACAATCTGTCACTAAATCAAGACTGGAAATATTTGTAGCGATACTATTATCAACATCCCAACTGGCACTATTTCGATATATTCCTGCTAATCGATAAAAAGATTGCTGCCAAGATTGATAGAAACTTTCAATATATTTATTTGCAGGTAGGTTTCCTTCAATTTCTCCCCAGGATTGTCCGCGCTCCTCTTTGATTTCTAGAGATACTTCAAATCCTTGCTGAAAGTTTCCATATCCAATTTTGAGAATGGCTACTCTACCCATAGTTAGATAATTGGGAAAATTAATAGTTTAAACTTAGGCATCAAAATTTTCAGTAAAGCTGGCAGTATTAAGGCTTACTTGCACTTGAAAATGAGTTCTTGGTGGAGGAGTGAAGCGCAATTGTAGAAGTCGATCTTTTCCTTTCCCCTCTCGATTGCTTCTGGCTTCTGCTTCTAAAATAGTTTTTTCTTCAGAAATGATACTGAGTTTGAGATGAGGAGGAAGTTGAATCGACTCATTAGCCGGCTTTAATTGTATCCAGACTCCAACTCGATCTTGAGTT
>JBFRWE010000186.1:0-3164 GCA_051439345.1 Xenococcaceae cyanobacterium | reverse complement strand
CCCATTCCCGAATAATGTTTTAATCCTTTTCTCCATAGCCAACGGTTAGTCATAAAAAAGAAAATTGACCAACCTAAAATAATCAAACTGCTGCGAATAAAATCAATGGAAAGTCCAGCTAAAATAGCAGCAGGAAAATGCATTAAATAGGGAAAAGGAGTCCATTCAATAATTGTTTTCAAATTATCAGGGAAAACTTCTAAAGGAGCAATCATGCCTGAAAGAAAAAGATAAAATAAATACCAAAATTGTTGAATTGCAGTAGCTCTTTCTGTCCAAAAAGCAAACATGGCAAAAGTATATTGAATCAAAAAACGTAAAATAAATGCCATGACGATCGCTACTATACATAGAGACAGATTTTGCCAAGTTGGTAGCCAAACAGCATCAGGATAAAGAATAAAAAATAAACTACAAAACAAAATCACAAAAGGAATACGAGTTATTTTTTCGGCTAAATGCCTAGCAACATGATGCCAAACAGGATCGATAGGTTGCAGCAGTCGAAAAGACAGTTTTCCTTCTACAACTTCTTTTTCAAATTCCCAAATGACCCAAATAGTAGTAAATTGTCTAACTAAAAATACACTAAAAAAATAATGAGCAAAATCGGTAGAATTTAAGCCAAAGTCACTAGTTTGGGCTGCTTTTATCCAGACTCCCATTAAAATAATTGGTAAAGAGCCTGATAATGCCCATAAAAATATTTCTGCTCTATATTCCAACATATGAGCATAGTATGCCACTAGTAAGGCTGTTGCTTTTTTATATAGCCATTTCATGTTTTAGGGGGATTTTTTATTAATTTTAGAGAGTATTTCCGTTAAATGTTGAGCAATACGTACAGCAGCCCCAGAATTGCCCATTCTTTGTCTCCCATTCACAGCAATACGCTGCATTTGTTGAGGATTATTTAAGATATCTTTAATTTTCTTGCCTACTTGTTCTGGTTGTTCAACTAAAATTACTGAGCATCCTAGCAAGCGGGTTTGGGCTTCGGCAAAAGCATAAGTAAATTGGGGCCCTTCTCCTGGCATAGTAATTACGGGTTTACCTAACCCGACAAATTGCTCTGTGGCTGTTCCTGCCATAGCGATCGCGATATCGGCTAGAGTTAAACATTCTTGGTAAGCATTTTGCGTCAACACAACAGTAGCATTTTGTTTGGTAAGAGTAATAGCTCGATCGTCTTGTATATATTTATTTACAGAAGATGTTTGTTGCCAATCTTGCTCTCTTAAATATTTGGTAAAAGATGCCAACTTTAAACCAGGAGCGATCGCAGCTAAAAATAAGATAGGGCGGTTATTAAAATTAGCCATAATCCCTTGAGTAGCAACAGATAATTGATGCCAATTGCGTTCCGCTTCGGGTATTCGTGAACCAGGAAGCAACAAGATAGATAAAGTGTTTTTTTCTGGTATACTCATGTTAGTTTGGCATATCCCGTCCATCATCGGATTTCCTAAGTCATAAGCTTTAATTCCGTATTGTTGTAAAATTTCCGTTGTTAACTCATCTCTGGGAAAAACAGCCTGACAACGAGAGCGTTTCATCAACCAACGATCTACAGGATGGTAAACAGACCCCGATTGCCTTTCTAACCAAGAGGTTTGCTTCAACCAGCCATCTCGATCGCGCAAATAGTATTCCGATCTAGCCGTACCGACAAAAGCATAGTTAGTACCACTAAGCCAAGCAAATAACAAAGGAACTATATCCCCTACTGCCAGAATAAAACCCCCATCTTGAGCAAATTTACGGATAATTTGTAATTGCTTAATTGTTAATTGAACTAAACCACCCTGCACATCTCGCCATAACTGGTTACTATCCATGTAAATAAAACCCCCAGAAGGCATTTGCTTGACTTCGCCAATGAGAGGTATATTTTTTTGTTGATAGGCAATTCCCTGACCAACTATAGGTAAAGCAAATATTGCTAGGTTATGGCGATCGACCATCAATTGTTCCAGAATCCGAACGGCAATAATATCTTCTCCATGACCGTTACTCAGGACTAACAATTTCAATGAAAACACCATAATTCCGAACTCCCGTTATTGTAACTTTTTGCTCGCTCGTTTCTGCAAAAAAAGTAGGATATCGGCGAATACCAATATCCTAATAAAGTCCAAAACTTAGGGATTGTTAGGTTTCACAGTTCGTCTAAACATTGAGAAGCTTGGATAATTAAGCTCGCCTCTTTGTTTTCTCTAGGAAATATGTCAACCTAATCTATGTCCGTAAATATACTAACCTTATTCTAAGTTAATTTACATAAAAAAGCTAGTATTTTGGGAAATTTTTACGTATTAATACGCATCAGCTTGACACATCCCCAGAGGAGAAGGATTGAGCAGAGTAAGTTGAAGCTTTTAAAATAAAGATGTTTACCACAATATCTATCCCTGTGACTGTATTTACTCAAGAGCGTCTTCTTTTCACGCCTGCTGCTACCGATTCTGATGCCATACCGCTCATTTTTGCTTTTCCTAATGAATATAGTGTCGGTATCACTAGCTTAGGTTATCAAATTGTTTGGGCTACTTTGGCAATGCGTTCTGATGTAGAGGTAAGTCGTTTATTTACTGATATTGCTGAATCCTTGCCCTCATCTCCTGAATTACTGGGTTTTTCTGTTTCTTGGGAACTGGATTATATTAATATTTTTAATTTATTAGAATCTTTAGCTATTCCTCTTTATGCTCAAGATCGTCAAGATAATCATCCTCTCATTTTTGGCGGTGGTTCTGTCTTAACTGCCAATCCCGAACCTTTGGCAGAATTCTTTGACGTTATCTTATTGGGAGATGGAGAAAACCTTTTAGATAATTTTATTGATGCTTATCAGGAAGTAAGAACAAGTAACCGCCCAACTAAATTACGTCATCTCGCTCAAGTTCCAGGCATTTATATTCCTAGTTTGTATACAGTAACTTATCACAACAGTTGTGATGGAGTGATCGCCTCCATTAAACCTATAGATACAGATATACCATCTCAGGTACAGAAACAAACCTATCGAGGTAATACCCTTTCCGCTTCGACGGTAGTAACGGAAAAAGCTGCTTGGGAAAATATTTACATGGTGGAAGTGGTACGCAGTTGTCCAGAAATGTGTCGTTTTTGTTTAGCTAGCTATCTTACTCTACCTTTTCGCA
>JBFRWE010000185.1:0-9527 GCA_051439345.1 Xenococcaceae cyanobacterium | reverse complement strand
ATGGGACATGGAACTTATGGTAATTTATTGAGAGAAGGTTTTGCCAAATTAGATTCAACAACCGTAGATTTTTATTGGTATCCAGAAGAGAGAAAATTAGATACTAAATTTTTAAGGTGGCTACTTAGTCTATCTTTCCCTAATGCTTGGATTCAAAAACAAAATTTAGATTTTCGTCGTTTGCGAGCGCAATTGAGCTATGCTTATATGACGCGAAAGTTGGCACTGAAAAAGCTAAAGCAATCTTCCTATTCAGCCCTTCATTTCCATACCTATATACTTGCTTTTTTGTCTTTAGATTTAATGTCAAAACTACCTAGTATTGTGAGTTTAGATATGACTTCTTCTCAGGCAGCCTACGAGCAAACCGATCCTAACTTTATGTGGACTTATCGTCCTAATATTTTATTAGGTAAAAAAGTTTTTCAAGCAGCCAAAGGAATTGTGACAAGATCGGAATGGGGACGACAATCTGTTATTCGTGACTATAACATTGAACCAGAGAAAGTAAAAGTTATTTATCCTGGGGTTGATGTTAATAAGCTAACTCCTGGTAAAAAAATAAAAGCAGAACAAAAACCTTTTAGTATTCTCTTTATTGGTACAGATTTTGAACGTAAAGGGGGAGAAGATGTTGTTGCTGTTTTTCTCGATCGATTTAGTGAACAAGCCGAGTTAAATCTGGTTACTAATGCCCCTATTAATTATCAACATCCCCGCCTTAAAATTCACAGAAACGTAAAAGCTTATACTCCCCAGTGGTTAAACCTTTATCATCAAGCAGATGTATTTATTATGCCTACCCATTTTGAAGGTTTTGGTTGGGTTTTCTTAGAAGCTATGGCTGCGGGTTTACCAGTAATTGCCACTGATATTAATGCCATCCCCGAAATGGTAACTCACGGAGAAACAGGATTTTTAATTCAACCAGGCGATCGAGCTAATCTAGCAACTCACTTACAGTATTTAATAGATAATCCTAGTTTATCTCAAGAAATGGGAGGAAAAGGCAGAAAAAAAGTTGAAAATAACTTTAATGCCCAAATTCACTGCCAAATTCTTGCCAATATGTTTGAAAATATTATTAATAATGAAAATTCTGCTCATTGTCCATTATAAATTTGACCCTAATTCTGGTGCTGCGGGTGTTACCTGGAAGTTAGGACAATACTATCAACAATTAGGACATCAGGTACAATACTACTCCCTAGATAACTTACCTAAATGGTTGCCAGAGTTAGCTAAAATAGTCTTATTTCCTTGGTTTGTTGCTCTACATATCAGGAAACTGGCTAATCAAGAAGCTATTGACGTGGTAGATGCTTCTACTGGAGATACTTGGTTGTGGTCAAGAATTGGGCAATATTTTAGTAACCATAGTCCTTTAATTGTAGTTAGAGATCATGGTTTAGACCGTATAGAACATCAGGAATTTCTCAAAGATGTTCAACTAGGCAAACGTCCTATGAGTTGGAAATATCCCTTCTACAGGGGTAGTATTCGTCTTTGGGAAGAAGCTACGGCTTTACGTGATGCAGATTTAGCTTTGTTGCTCAATCGTCCTACTTTAGAATATGCAGTTAATAACTTAGGAGTAGAAAAACAAAAAACCGAACTAATTATCAATGGCATTCCTGAAGACTTTCTCAAGTTACCCTATCAGCCATTAGATATCAACCAAAACCCCATTATTCAGATCGCTCAAATAGGTACATATATTCCCCGCAAGGGCATTCAATATAGTGTACCTGCCCTCAATAAAATACTCGATCGCTATCCCCAAGTAAGAGTAACTTTTTTAGGGACACAATGTTTAGAATGTCCTGATGTAGAGCAAGTATATGCTGATTTTGACATAAATGTGCGCGATCGAGTTACGGTTATACCTCGTTATCCTCACGCTAAATTACCCACTCTCCTAAAAGGTCATCAGATTAAGCTATTTCCTAGTACCTGTGAGGCTTTTGGGATGGCATTAGTAGAAGCAATGGCTTGTGGACTAGCTCCTATAGTTAGTGCTACTCCAGGACCAATGGAAATAGTAACCCATGAGCAGAATGGTATTGTAATTGAGCCTCGTAATTCAAAGGCGATCGAATATGCCTTAGAACAGCTTATTACTAACTATGATTATTTGGAACTTCTGCGTCGCAACGCCTACAACTCAGCCCAGAAATATAGTTGGCTAGATATTGCTCAAGATACTCTTAATTTATATCAAAAGGCGTTAGTTTAGGCGAAGTTGAATAATCTGGGATAGTTAATTGCCTAAGCTTGGACTCAGCTAAGTTGCCTACTTTCTGTTGCCTATTCCCTCTTGCCTATTGTCTTGACCAGAATTAAAGAATGCAGTTTAAATGCGTCTAAGCTTATTACATTGCCCTGTTCTTTTCTCTGGCAAAACAAGTTTTGTTAGCTAACGAGGTATTGGTTTCATCTTTTTGGTTAACCTAAGTATTTTCTTGGAGTGCTAATTTATAGTTATTACTCAAGGAGTTCGAGAAAATAATGATAGCAAGACATCACTTTCAGGCCAGCATCTTAGTATCAACTCTAGTCGGACTTAGTAGCCTTAATTTGCCGGTTGAAGCCTCCGAACTTTTAGTTGGTAGCTTTAATAATGATTCAGTCTTACGTTACGATAGTGCCACTGGTAACTTTATCGACACTTTTATTAGTTCTGGTAGTGGAGGGTTAGATGGTCCCGTAGCCTTAAGCTTTGGTCAAGACCAAAATCTTTACGTCATCAGTATTTTTACTGATAATATCCTCCGATACGATGGACAAACAGGGGCTTTTATCGATGAATTTGTCACTTCTGGGAACGGTGGCTTAGACTCACCTCAAGATTTAACTTTTGGTGCAGATGGGCATCTCTACGTTAGTAGTACTAATAGTCAAACTAGCAATAATATCTTGCGTTTTGACGGAGAAACAGGAGAGTTTATCGATGAATTTGTCACGGCTGGGAGTGGTGGGGTAATGGCACCCTTTGGTTTGCGTTTTGGTCAAGACGGCAATCTCTACGTTAGCAGTACTCTGACTAATCAAATTCTTCGCTATAACGGAGAAACTGGTAATTTTCTGGATGTTTTTGCCACCTTAAATCCTGGATCTTTGCCTGGTGGCTTAACTTTTGGTGAAGACAATAATCTTTATGTAGCTAATTTTGGTAGCAGTACGATTGAAAGATACGATGGTGTTACAGGAGAACTAATCGACGTATTTGTAGATAACAGTGGCGGTGAGCTAGATGGACCAGTGCAGCCTGTATTTGGGGAAGATGGTGATCTCTACATCAGTAGTCTCAATACTAATACAGTTCTCCGTTACGATGGAGAGACTGGGGGTTTTATTGATGAATTTATTTCTGCGGGTTCTGGGGGATTAGATGGTGCTGGTTGGCTAGCATTCAAAGAAGAGGAATCTATTTCCGTCCCAGAATCCTTCGGAGGAAAAGGAATTATAGGATTTATAGCAATGATAGGAATTCGTTTCTTACTGAGAAAAAACGTTAGTTTCCACAAACTATTACATAAATACTTATCTTTGCGAGTGGGAAGACTCCCGACTACAAAATCTTAGTTTAGGCTAAAATTTTTAAGGGAATTTTGGTTTTATAAGTCAAATATTACCATATCAGTATTTTGGCTGATTTTTTCTAGAGTGGCAAAATCGACTGGACTAGCAATTCAAAGGTCGTAAATCCATTATCCCTTGAAAATTAGATTTACGTGTTTTAGCCAGGGTCTCCTCATCTAATTTTGTATAAAATGTACTTGACAAAAGTTGTCTTATACAATCTCTTTTTTAAAAGTAATAAGATTTCGCTTATATAATATACTTTCAATATTAACTACAGTAAATTGAGAGTATTAGGGGATATAATTGATGGGTAAAGGATTTGCACCGATAAAAGCTCAACCGAAAAAACCAGCAGCTAAAACCGCAAAGCTTACTCCAATTTCCCAAATACAAACTGATTTATCCAGTTATTTTACTGACATTAAAGATCCTAGAGTCAAGAGAACTAAAAAGCACTTGTTGAAAGATATTTTAGTCATTGCTATCTTAGCTATAATCGGCGGAGCTGAAGGTTGGGAAGACATCGAAAATTATGGCATAGCCAAGCAAGAGTGGTTGCAGCAATTTTTAGAATTACCCCACGGAATCCCGAGCGATGACACCTTTCGTCGGCTATTTGAGAAGATTAATCCCATAGCTCTCTCAGAATGTCTAACTAAATGGGTGCAACAATTAATCCCTTCATTAGATGAGACACTACTAGATCTTGGTTTTGTGCCAAAATGTACAGGGTATCGGCAGGATAGGGAACATAGTGGACTATGCTCTCAGGTAGCACGGGTCGATAGTTAGCCATTGCCAAGAGAGTCTCAACTAATCCACTGAAGCTTAATCCATCTTTGTCTGCGGTAAAAATCGGGTTGGTAAATACAAAGCTCGCCCATAAATCTGGATGCTTTGAGAGGTTAATAATTACTTCTTTGCCATTAAAGTCATTAAACTGACGCTGCCAAACTAAGGAAGCAAAAAGCTCTTGAGGAGAATAAAGCTGAGCAATAGATTGAATTTTATCGATGTCGAGGATAGTCATGTAAAAAAGATTGTTCTCGAAAATAATAAAAACTTTAAACTGGATTTGGCTATTTCCTGCTTATGAAATTTCTGCTAATTTTTATTTATAGTCTATAGCGGTTAGATTTTCCCGACTATTATCCTGCTGAGCAATAAGTTCATCTAAGTCTGGTCTTGGTTCTTGATTATCTTGCATAGTAACCCTGTACCTCTATCGTACAAAATTACTATATCAGTATAGGTCGTTAGTACCAAAAACTCGCTCGAAAAAATTATCTTGTATGAGTAGTTGAGTTTTAAACAAGTCGGCAATAACGGATATTCTGGGTATGATCGTGATGAAAGTTCAGTTATTTGAAGGAATATTGAGTTGAATTGAATGTTATTAACCATAACAACAACCCATAAACCAGCAACAGACTTGGGATTTTTATTACACAAGCATCCAGATAAATTCCAGTCAGTTGACTTGTCGATGGGAAAAGCTCATATTTTCTATCCTGAAAGCTCCCTAGATAAAACCACAGTTGCTCTGCTGCTTGACATCGATCCCATTGACATGGTCAGAGGGGCAAGAAAACTTTCAGGAACAGGATTTCCCTTAAGACAGTATGTCAATGACCGCCCTTATGTAGCTTCATCATTTATGAGTGTTGCTATTGCCAAAGCCTTTGCTACTGCCATGAATGGTACGTGTAAGACAAAGCCTGAATTGGTAGAAACCCAAATACCCTTGGAAGCCAAAATCTCCGTACTCCCCGCACCCAAAGGTGGAGAAACACTGATCCGCAAAATGTTTGAACCACTAGGTTATCGAGTCAAACTCCAGCAACATATTTTAGACACTCAATTCACAGATTGGGGAGATAGCAAATATTTCACCTTGGAATTATCCCAGACAATAACAATTAAAGAATTGCTTTCTCATCTGTACGTCCTCATTCCTGCTTTAGATAACGACAAGCACTATTTTATTAGTCAAAGTGAAATAGACAAACTATTAGAAAAAGGTAAAAACTGGCTCTCAACTCACCCTGAAAAAGAGCAAATCACCAGACGCTATCTGCTCAATCTCAACTCTCTTTCCAGACTTGCTCTAGAAAGATTAAACGAAGGAGAGGAAAGAGAAAACCTGGAAGCAGAAGAAAACGCCGAACAAAAACAAAGAAAAGAAACACTACATCAAAAACGATTAGCCTTAGTATTGGAACAATTAAAGCGAAGTGGTGCAGAAAAAGTAATTGACCTTGGTTGTGGTGAAGGTAAGCTTTTACGAATGCTGTTCAAAGAGAAGCAATTCCAAGAGATTGCAGGGATGGATGTTTCTGAGGGCGAATTATCCAAAGCCAAAGACAGACTGCATTGGGAAGAAATGCCACCCAAACAAAAAGAGCGCATTAGACTCTTTCAAGGTGCTTTGACCTACAAAGACAAAAGACTTGAGGGATATGATGCTGCTGCAATGGTAGAAGTAATCGAACATTTAGATGAGAATAGACTACCAGCATTGGAACGAGTTGTCTTTGAATTTGCTAAACCCAAGCTCATTATCTTGACTACACCGAATAGGGAATACAACATCATGTTTGAAAATATGAAGACTGGCAGCATGAGACACACAGACCACAGATTTGAATGGACGAGACAGGAATTTGAATCTTGGGCAAAAGAAGTAGCAGCCAGAAATAACTATCAAGTAGAATTTCTACCTGTAGGAGAAGTAGCAGAACAGGTTGGCGCACCTGCACAAATGGGAATTTTTACTTATGGAAATTAAATTACCCGAACTATCCTTAGTTCTGATGATAGGTGCTTCTGGTTCGGGTAAAAGTACCTTTGCCAGTAAGCATTTTGGCAAGCATGAAGTAGTCTCTTCCGATGTTTGTAGAGGGATTGTTTCCAATGATGAAAACAATCAAAGTGCCACAAACGATGCCTTTGAACTCTTACACTACATCATTGGCAAGCGTTTAAAAAATGGACTCCTAACTGTAGTAGATGCTACTAATGTCCAGAGTTCAGCCCGAAAACAATTAATCCAAATAGCCAAAGAATACCATACCTTACCCGTAGCCATTGTTCTCGATGTACCACAACAAGTTTGTGCAGAGAGAAATGTCCAACGTCCTGACAGGAATTTTGGTAATTATGTAATTCGTCAGCAACAACAACAACTGAAGCGTTCTCTTAAAGGACTAAAAAGAGAGGGATTCAGAAAAATATATATACTGAAATCTCCTGAAGAAGTTGACAGTGTAACCGCGATTATTCGCGAAAAACTCTACAACGATAAACAAGATATTTCAGGACCTTTCGATATTATCGGGGATATTCATGGTTGCTACGGGGAAACTATCGAACTCTTGCACAAGCTTGGCTATGCCATCACACAAGTAGAAGATAATGGCACAAACTTTGGCATTGCAGTTTCCCATCCCGAAAATAGACAGGCTATTTTTCTCGGAGACTTGGTAGATAGAGGTCCTAATTCACCTGCCGTTTTAAAACTAGTCATGAGTATGGTTCGTAGTGGAATAGCTTTTTGTGTTCCTGGAAACCATGAAATGAAATTGCAAAAAAAACTGAATGGGAAAAATGTCAGGATCAATCATGGACTAGCTGAAACCTTAGAACAACTAGATCGAGAAACCCCAGAATTTATCGCTGAAGTTAGAGAATTTATCTACAGTCTGATTAGTCACTATGTATTTGACGGTGGCAAGCTAGTAGTAGCCCATGCAGGATTGAAAGAGGAAATGCAAGGGAGAGGTTCGGGTGCTGTTCGTGCTTTCTGTTTGTACGGAGAAACTACGGGGGAAATAGATGAATTCGGTTTACCCGTACGCTACAATTGGGCTTCTGAGTACAGAGGCAAAGCAAAAGTCGTTTACGGACATACACCAGTTCCCGAAGCAGAGTGGTTAAATAAAACCATTGACATAGATACAGGTTGTGTCTTTGGGGGTAAATTAACCGCATTACGCTATCCAGAAGCAGAACTAGTTTCTGTTGCTGCTAAGAAAGTTTACTGCGAACCTGTAAAACCACTGCAACCAGACCGCCAGAGTGATTTAACCCATCAACAGAAATACGATGATTTACTGAATATCGAAGATGTTATTGGTAAACGCATTATTCAAACCAGACTGAAAAATAATATTACCATCCGTGAGGAAAACTCCATTGCTGCCTTGGAAGTAATGAGCAGATTTGCCATTAATCCTAAATGGTTAATTTACTTGCCTCCTACTATGTCTCCTTGCGCTACCAGCAATTTGCCTGATTTTCTCGAACACCCAAGCCAAGCTATCCATTACTACCAGAAAAGAGGTCTTGAAAAAATTATCTGCGAAGAAAAACACATTGGTTCTCGTGCTGTTCTGGTAATCTGTAAAGATGAAGCTACTGCATTAAAACGTTTTGGCATTGTTAATGAAGGAATTGGAGTCTGCTATACCAGAACTGGCAGAAACTTCTTCACTAATCCATTAATCGCACGAGAATTTTTAGACAGGGTAGTTAGAGCCTTAACCAAGTCTCAGTTTTGGTCACAATATCAAACCGATTGGGTTTGTCTAGATGCGGAATTGATGCCTTGGTCTGCCAAAGCGCAATCTTTACTCAAAGACCAATATGCAGCAGTGGGAGCATCTGCCCAAAATTCCCTGACAGAAGTGGAGTTAGCATTGCAAAAAACCCTCGATCGGGGTATTGATGGCGCAAAAAACGTCCTGAAAAAGTTCAGTTACAAGAAAACAGCAATTTCTAAATATATAGAAGCCTATAGGAATTACTGTTGGTCAGTTAACTCGGTTGAAGATTACAAATTAGCTCCTTTTCATATTCTGGCAACAGAAGGCGCAGTTCATGTAGATAAAAATCATGAATGGCACATGGAAAGCATTAAGGAGATTTGTCAAGCAGACGAGAAGATATTTAAAGTAACACCATACAAGATAGTTAAGACGAAAGAGCCAGACAGTATCCAAGCAGCAATTGATTGGTGGTTAGACCTGACCGACAAAGGTGGTGAGGGAATGGTCATCAAACCCTACGACTTCATTGTGTATGGTCAAGGAGGATTGTTACAACCAGCCGTAAAATGCAGGGTTAGAGAATATCTCCGTATTATTTATGGTCCAGAATACGATTTACCTGAAACTATGGAAAGACTTAAACACAGAGGACTTTCTCGCAAACGTTCTTTAGCAATTAGGGAATTTGCTCTGGGGATCGAAGCATTAGAAAGATTTGTCAGACAAGAACCATTAAGGAGAGTACACGAAAGTGTTTTTGGCGTACTAGCCTCTTCTAGTGAAGAGGTTGACCCCAGATTATAAGATAGTACATCTGCTCGAGGAAATCTCCCCAAACTGTATTGGGATTGTCCTAATCTAGACTGTGATTGGATAGATAATTCGGTGCAGCACTATTGAGCTTAGAGACAGAAATACTTGATACGACAGACCTACGATGAAGTTTATTGAGGGGAATTTATGTAGAAATGATATTAAACATCAATTCAAAACTTATCGATTAACAACAGGCGATCGTGTTTTTGGTCAGTAGTGCAATTTGCTCACAGTAGTAAAATGTTATGGTGAAATAGAAAATTTATAGCTGATACAATGCTTATGATATAAATACTTCAGAAAAGTTTCCAACTTTTTTATAACAAAAATGGAGTGAAAATAATCATTACTAAAATTTAGTTTCCAACTTTATTTTTAAGAAATCAAATTTCTGCAACGGTAAAACAATATTTTGAAGCAATTTTAGTTTCTAACTTTTTTATTAGTTCACATGAGACTGTTCTTAGCATTTAATCACTTCCCCAGATTTTAATTTTGTTACAAAATCTATAGTTTATATAAAACAGTCATTATAGATATTGACACGTATTCAAAAAGCCGCCATAATAAAAGTGTTGA
>JBFRWE010000184.1:0-7394 GCA_051439345.1 Xenococcaceae cyanobacterium | reverse complement strand
GTGATTGCTCGTACAGAAATTAAATGTAAAGAAGCTGGTCAAGTGCGTGGTATTCGTGAAGGAGGAGAAGCAATTCGACGAATCTTGGTAGTAAGAGATTCCGATTTAGTTGCCCATGATTTGGATGTACCAAAAAGTGCGTTGCAATGCCAAGAAGAAGATTTATTAGTAGCTGGAGCCAAAATTGCTTCTGGGTTCAGATTGGCAGAATCTGGACAAGTTGTAGAAATAACTGAAAAAGAAGGGGGAAAAACTACAGTTGTTTTACGTCAGGCTCGTCCCTATCGAGTTTCTCAAGGAGCAGTATTACATATTGATGATGGCGACTTAGTACAGCGAGGAGATAATCTAGTGCTGTTAGTATTTGAACGAGCTAAAACTGGAGATATTATCCAAGGTTTACCGCGGATTGAAGAACTACTAGAAGCTCGTAAACCTAAAGAAGCTTGTGTTCTTAGCCGTCGTCCAGGAACTTGCCAAGTAGTCTACGAAGAAAACGAAACTGTAGACATTAAAATCATTGAAGAAGATGGTGTAATCAGTGATTATCCCATCAGTCCTGGTCAAAACGCCCTAGTGACAGATGGACAAAAAGTAGGTCCTGGTGAACCTTTAACTGATGGTCCAGCAAATCCCCATGAAATCTTAGAGATTTTCTTCAACTATTACTTAGAAGAAAAAGGTTGCTACGAAGCTTCTTTAATTGGCTTGCAAAAAGCGCAAAGATTTTTGGTTGTACAAGTTCAATCTGTATATCAAAGTCAAGGAATCGATATTTCTGACAAACATATTGAAGTAATTGTGCGACAGATGACTTCTAAAGTCAGAGTCGAAGATGGTGGTGATACTGTGATGCTGCCTGGGGAGTTGGTTGCTTTAGGGGAAATTGAACAAATTAATGAGGCTATGTCGATTACTGGTGGTGCGCCTGCTCAGTATACGCCTGTCTTGTTAGGGATTACTAAAGCTTCTCTCAATACAGATAGCTTTATTTCTGCTGCTTCTTTCCAAGAAACTACTCGTGTTTTAACAGAAGCTGCCATTGAAGGCAAATCTGATTGGCTGCGAGGCTTGAAAGAAAATGTGATCATTGGTCGTTTAATTCCCGCTGGAACTGGTTTTAATACTCACGAAGAACCTTTGGGTAGCAGAAATGATCTAGAAAATTCTTCTTTAAAAGATAATTTCCGCAATAGTTCTTTGTATGGTTATGGTAACGAGAATTACGAAACTTTTCGCTTATCAGAAGAAGGGTTTACTAGTAGTCCAGAACCTAACCCTCGACGCTCCTATCAAGATTTGAGTGAAGATGAAAATGTTATTCTTGACGATCAAACTGCCAGAGCCTATACCAGAAGCGTAGATTCGGTTTTTAGCGATCGCCCTAGTTCTTTTGATTCCAGTCCTGATATTTTGCCCGAGGAAATTATCGAGATTGATGATGAAGATCTAATAGAGTAATCAAGATTAATCTTGGGTTCTAGATATTGATTGGGTATTAAGCTTCTTTAATGAGCTTAGTACCTTTTTTGTTAGCTTGAAATTAAAGATTAGAAAATAGTAAAACGATTAAGCACAACTCGATCGCGCCCTTGTTCTTTCGCCCAATAGAGAGCTTCATCTGCTTTGGCAATTAGTTTTTCGGCAGGAAAACTAGGCATAGGCACGATACTAGCGATACCAATGCTAATAGTAACTACGGTGCTGATCTGAGAACTAGCATGGGATATGCTTAATTCTTTAATTTGTTGGCGGATCTTTTCCCCGATTTCCATTGCCCCTTTCGCCGTAGTTCTCGATAAAATAATGACAAATTCCTCTCCACCATAACGAGCAACTAAATCCGCAGGACGCTTAGCATTTTTCTTTAAAACACTAGCTACTTTTTGGAGACAGCGATCGCCTGCTTGATGTCCGTAAGTATCATTGAAAAGCTTAAAGAAATCTACATCGCACAGCATCAAGGATAAATAAGCTTTTTCTCGGCTCATTCTATGCCATTCCCGCTTGAGATATCGATCAAAGCTACGACGGTTAGCAATTTGAGTCAATTCATCAACAGAGGCTATCTTTTTTAATTTTTGATTAGCAGTCTCTAATTGTTCGGTGAGCAATCTTTCTTTTTCTATTTGTCTTTTTAATTCTTTCATTGCCCAATGAGTTTGTAGTAGTCTTTTAACTCTTTGTAATAGAACAGGCCAATGAATTGGTTTAGTAATATAGTCGGTTGCTCCTACCTCAAAAGCTCGATCGACAGACTCAGAATCATCAAGGGCGGTAATCATTAAAATGGGGGGACAATCTTCACCTAAAATATTTTGTAGTTTGGCACAACAACTAAAGCCATCTAGTCTAGGCATGACTCCATCTAATAAAATCATACTCGGCTTAAATTCTTGGCAAGTTTCTAAACATTCTTCCCCGTTGGTATTTTCTAGGACACGATACCCTTGTTGTTCGATCATCGAACGGATCATCATACGAGTGGTAGCATTATCTTCTACCACCAAAATCAAAGGTGGATTTTTCTGGAAATCAGGATCGATCATAATTGCTAAGATTCGGGAAAGAAATATTGTCCTTCAATTAATATCAAAACTCAAAATTCTCACGATTGCATCGGTTTAATTGCCAGTTTTATCAAGCTCAAATTACTCATACTTTGATGGATTAGGGAACAGGTTAGAAAAAGATAAATATAATGACTAAAGACAGAATTGAACTTCTGATTGTCGATCGAGACCAAATTTTCCGTCTAGGTTTGGTTACTGCTCTAGCATCTTATCCCGATTTTTATATTATTGCTCAAGCTAATAACCTTTCTGATGCTCTACTCGAACTAGATCGAGGCTTACAACCCGATATCTTAGTATTAGAATTGGGTTTAGAGCGTTTCTTAGGCAAAAAGGACGTTACTTGGGGATTATGCCAAAAATTGAGGCAAAAGTATGGTAATTTACCGATTTTGTTACTCAGTTCTTATCTCGAACCTAAAATTCTCAGAACACTAAAAACCTTGGGAGTACAAGGCTATTGTAACAAAGGAACAGACATAGATACTGTTGCTGGTGCAATCCATCGTCTTGTTGAAGGAGAAACTTATTGGCAAGAAATCAATCTTCCTGCTGATAATTTCTGGTTAAAAAAGCTATCTCATCTGAGCAGAACAGGACAGAGAGAAATTAAAGTTACTCTAGAAGAAATTAATAATCAACTAAAAAATAACAGTTTATCTATTTTAGACCGATTATTTTTATCTGGGCGTAAGCGGGAACTCTTAACTGCCGATTGGTTAGTTAATCAATTAAGCTCAGAGAAGATGTCTACCAGTATTGTTAATCAAAATAAGCAACCCCCTAACTCTCCAGCCTTAGTGCCAAAAGAAAGTCCCAATCAGTCTTGTTTATTATCTGCTTATGAGGTAGTTACTGAACTAGAAAAAGAGCAATCTGTTAATGCTCAAATTTTTAGAAGGGTCTTTAGCGCGATCGAATTAGGAGCAATAAATCGTACCAATGTTACTTTAGAAATAGACATTCTGCAAATTTCTAAAAGGAAAGAATTACTTTACCTGGTTTTAAGTAGGTTATATAAACTAGTTCAAAGTTTACAACAAGAGCCGAGTAGATTATCTGTAGAGGATAATTTACATGAGATCTGGCAATCTGCTAGTGTCGATTTTTTTTTCGGGCATTATGGTGGAACAATTGTTATTACTGAAGAGCAATTCTTAGAAATTATTGAACAAGAAGCACTCATAGTTCAGCGTAATATCTTCAATCAAATTTACTTTGCTTCAGATTTACTCGCTTACTTATTAGAAAAAAAACCTTTAATTGTTGATTTCATTAGCTATCGTTATGATTCTCCTGAAGCTAAAGATAGAGCGCAGACGCTCATAGAAAATTCGATCGTTTTAGTTGCCAATGCAATTTTGCAGGTTTTCTTGAACAATTTTTATAATTTAGAAATATTTAAATATAATCTCTATCATCCTAAATATAGAAGTACTAGAGAAATTGCTCGTTTTCGTAATGATCTTTCCTGGCGATACCGCCAAGAAAAATATTGGGACGATCCTAACAACATTTTTTCTAGTCGTTACCGTTTATTGATTTTGCACCAGAATGGAATTCAAACTTTTTTTGTCTATGCTTCTCGCACCGAAGAGTTAAATCAACTACGAGGATTACCTTGGCTAGCTACTATGATTATCGAAATTCGTGATGCCATTTCTCCTCGTCTTCGCGCCCTAATAGCGTCTTTGGGTAAAGGTATGGTTTATCTTCTAACTCAGGTAATAGGTAAAGGTATCGGCTTAATTGGTAAAGGCATTATTCAAGGAATTGGCAGTAGTTTACAAGATACAAGTTATGGCAAAAAAAACCAAGATTAACCTAGGTTAAGGTTTGGCTTTCTCCCTTAATCAACTGAATTAACTAACTAATTTATAGACGTGTCACACTAGAGATATAGTTTTTTTCTTCAGGCTTAATTTAAGCTCACCAGTCAATAAAATCTATCAATACACTAAGATTGTCAGATGAAAATTAAGAATCAGTCACATAAGATCGGCACTAATCTTCCCTTAAACAAAGCAAAAAGAAAGAGCAAAGGTAAACGAGTGTACCAAAATCTGCGTAGATTAGCTGCTAGTTGGATGATTCTCCAAACAGTTTTCTTGACAACTCCAGCTTTAGCTCAGAGGGTAAAAAATAATAATCTTAGCTATAGTCAGTTTATCCAAAAACTGAAACGAGGAGAAATTGCCAAAGTAGAACTAGATGAAACTACCAATAAGGCTAAGGTTACTTTAAAAGAGCAAAACAAAAATGACCCCCCCAAAGAAGTAATTTTATTTGCTCAAAATCAAGATTTAATTCCGAAAATTCGTAATACTAATGTAGAGTTTGAAATAACCTCTTCTCTCGATCATTCTACTACCGTGGGAGTAATCGCTAATTTAATCATTATCCTGTTGCTACTCGCTGGGTTAGTTATGATTATTCGTCGCTCCGCTAGTGCTTCTGGACAAGCATTTAATTTTGGTAAATCGAGGGCTAGATTTCAGATGGAGGCAGAAACAGGTATAAAATTTCATGATGTAGCAGGAATCGAAGAAGCTAAAGAAGAATTACAAGAAATTGTTACTTTCCTTAAACAGCCAGAAAAATTTACCGCTATTGGTGCAAAAATTCCTCGGGGAGTATTACTAATTGGCCCTCCTGGGACTGGTAAAACTCTCCTAGCTAAAGCGATCGCTGGAGAAGCTGCCGTTCCTTTTTTTAGTATCTCTGGTTCAGAATTTGTCGAGATGTTTGTCGGGGTAGGAGCATCTCGTGTCCGCGATTTGTTTAGAAAAGCCAAAGAAAATGCACCTTGTCTAGTTTTTATCGATGAAATTGATGCGGTTGGTAGACAAAGAGGTGCAGGTTACGGTGGTGGTAATGATGAGCGGGAGCAAACTCTTAACCAACTCCTGACCGAAATGGATGGTTTTGAAGGTAACAGTGGTATTATTGTCATTGCAGCTACTAACCGTCCTGATGTTCTTGATTCTGCTCTTTTGCGTCCTGGACGTTTCGATCGCCAAACTATGGTCGATTATCCTGATTTTCAGGGAAGATTGGGCATTTTAGAGGTTCACGCTCGCCATAAAAAAATAGCCCCAGAAGTCTCTTTAGAAACCGTCGCTCGTCGTACTCCTGGTTTTAGTGGTGCTGATTTAGCTAATTTACTTAATGAAGCAGCAATTTTTACAGCGAGAAGACGGAAAGAAGCAGTGACAATGCTAGAGATTAATGACGCGATCGATCGAGTAGTTGCAGGTATGGAAGGATTACCGTTAGTAGATGGTAGGATTAAACGTTTAATTGCCTATCGCGAAGTTGCTTGTGCCTTAGTAGGAACTTTGATTCCTAATCACAATCCCTTAACAAAAACAACCTTGATTCCTAGGGGACAAAGACAAGCATTAACTATATTTGTTCCCGATGAAGATGGTTTAATTACCAGAAATAGTATTTTGGCTATGATTACCTCTGCTTTGGGTAGAAGAGCAGCAGAAGAAGTTATCTTTGGTGAAACTTTTGGTGATAGTGAATTAACTAGCATTATTAGTAGAGATATTGAAAGAATCACCTCCCTCACTAGAGATATGGTAACTAAGTATGGAATGTCCGAACTTGGGCAAATGGCGTTAGAAGGACAGTCTCAACCTATCTTTCTTGGTAGTGGAGCTGGAGAAAGCCCAGAATATTCAGAAAAAGTAGCTGCTCATATTGATGCTCAAGTCCGCACCATCATAAAGGAATGTAGTGACAGAGCTCAACAAATTATCCGCGATAATAGACCATTACTAGACCGTCTGGTGGATGTTTTAATTGAACAAGAAACTATCGAAGGAGAAGAATTTCGTAAGTTAGTTACAGAATTTTCTCAATCTTCTCAGTCCAAGTTAGTAACATCTTCTTAGAATCTGGTTTTTGCTAATTGCAATGTATCCTAAACGCGACTTGGCAAAATTCAGTAACCAATAACTAAAAAATCTGATTAAATAAGATTGACAAATTTCTACCTGATTTAATCAGACTCTTGGGTAATTTCGTGCAGCTTAATCCTGATTATTGAACTGAAAAATACCTGACTTTTTCCCATGGTCTGCTTCAGTTTTTATTGACAAAATAAATAGTAATGAAAATATGCGTGTTAAGAGAGCAATGATTAACTCTTGCTCTCTTTTTCTTCTTATTGGTGGTTCTACCGCAGATATCAAGAAAAGAGCCAGGATAAACCAGACTCTGTAATTCTTTTTATTGAAAAACTGTTTTTGTTGTTTGAATCAATTCTTGCCAAACACCCTTTGGCTGCCAAATTTTATTCATAGGGTAACAGGATTTTTCTTCAGATAAATTAAGAATATGTTTTTGATAGAGATACATAAAACAAGAAACACGCATATTTTTAGCGCAATGTACCCAAACTTTCCGCATTCTATGAACACTCATTAAATGACAAAAGATCTGAACATCATCGATTTGAGGAGCCTCCCAAGCTACAGGAAGATGGATATAAACCATTCCCAAATCGGTAACAATAGCATCTTCATCATGAATAGCATTACTAGAAGAAGTTAAAGCTAAATTGATCAATACTTTGTAACCATCTTCTGCAATAGTGCTAAATTGATCTTGTTTTGGTTGTCCAGAAGTGGCAATTTTATCGCTTACCTGATAATAATTTAAGATCTCTTTCATCGTAATTATAATCAATCATACTTCTTAATATCAAGATAAATTGATTGCTTACTTTGGTGTATAGCAATCCTAAATTAAATGGTTAGGTACAGTAAAAGCAATTGTTACTTTGCTGTGATGCTGAGGTACTATTTCTGG
>JBFRWE010000183.1:0-9843 GCA_051439345.1 Xenococcaceae cyanobacterium | reverse complement strand
AAGAAAGAAAAAGCGATCGAGATAAGAGACTGGGCATTGCTAGATGTGTCTGCTGCCAAACGCTTGTGGACATTTTTGAGCGATCATCGCTCCGAGATCTTGCAAATAAATTGGCGGGGTTCATCTGTTAATCCCTTCACGCTACTTTTACCCGAACAAACTGCGAAAATCCTTCGGCAGACAATTTGGATGCTCAGAATAGTTAATCTGCCTTTAGCTTTATCATTGCGGGGTTATCCCATGAGATTAGAAGCGGAATTACATTTAGATGTTCGCGATGATTTAATTGCTGCCAATAATGGTAAATTCTGTCTGCAAGTTTCTCAAGGAAGAGGAGAGGTTAGTCAAGGAGGAAAAGGCGATTTTCAAATAGATATTCGCAGTCTAGCTTCTCTTTATACAAGTTTTTTAAGTCCCCAACAACTACACAGTTTAAGTTATCTCCAAACAACTCCAGAAGCCTTGGAAACAGCAACTCTAATCTTTGCTGGAGAGCGTCCTTGGATGGCAGATTTTTTCTAATCAGAAATTTGTTAGTAGTATTAGAGACGAAGAAAATTTATTGTCCAAATTTTTAGAGATTTTCCAGGTATTTCTGGGAACTATAAACCAAGGAACAGTGGAGAAAAATACAGAGAGATTATTTTGTTGTTGCCACTTTTACTTTGGGTTAGATCATGAACAAGACTCTTACAAACCCCCTGTTGATTATAGAGGATAAATTAAAGCAAGCCTGGTCTGGTTGTGTTGAATTTACCGAACCAAAAGATCATTCTGTTGGCTGGAAAATATATTTTTCGGCAGGAAAAATACAATATGCTACTAGTACTGTTGGTCAACAAGAAAGATTCCAATATTTAGGGAAACTATTTCAACTAGATTCAGATTGTCCACAATTAAATCCTACAAGCTTAGAATATGAACAGCTGCGTCTATGGGGAGTAGAAGCCAAATTAGTTAATTCAGATTTACAAGAATTACTCTTACAATTTACTCAAGAAGCAATAACTCAAGTCTTAAGTCTAGATAAAACTTCAGTAAAATCAGTCGAAAATAACTGCTTAAAAACAACGATTGCCGATTTTGCTTGGCAAGATTTACAAATTCTCCATCTCAAAGAAGAAGCAAAGATTTGGAATGAGGTAAGAACTTATCTTGACTCTCCTTTTAGTCGTTTTCATTTGACTCAAGATAATACTCTCAAGTTTTATAAATTCTGGAAGAAATTAGATAGTAATCCAGAGATGGCAGATTTAGCTAATTCTCAAAAAATATCTTCTTTAGTGAATTTATTTTCTGCCAAAAATAGTTTTTATTATATTGCTTCTCAAGTTAATATTCCTCCCCTAAAATTAATAAATTTTTTAAAACCTTGTATCCAAGAACATATCTTTGCAGTATTACCTTGGCAAGAATTAGAAATAAAAGCATCACCTAAAGTTACTACTCCTCAAAAAACAACTACCCAGAGAATAAATATCTACTCTCCTCAAAACTCAAAACCAGAATCTACTGCCAATCAAGCTTCTAATCTTCCTGTAATTGCTTGTATTGATGATAGTAAAACAGTGCAAAGACAAGTCAAGTTAACTTTAGAAACTATTGGTTATCAAGTTATTGATATTCTCGATCCTGCTTTGGCTTTAAAGAAGTTATCTCGTCAAAATCCAGTCTTAATTTTGATGGATATAAATATGCCTACTATGAATGGTTATGACTTGTGTAGCATGTTGCGTCGGTCTAACAAGTTTCAAGAAACTCCTATTGTTATGCTGACAGGAAGAGATGGAATTATCGATCGCATGAGAGCGAAATTTGTTGGTTCTACTGACTATTTAACTAAACCTTTTGAACCTAATGATTTGATCGAATTAATTAAAAAATTAACAGTGTAGACAAAATCTTGGGAATTTCGTTATAAATCTACAATTTTTAGGACAGTTTTGGGAACTATATATCTGTACTTTCCCCTTTAATTTATATCTTGTTGAGGAATTGAATTGTTATGAAAACTGTTTTAGTAGTTGATGATACCCAAGCAGAACGGAATATGGCATCGGCATTACTTTCTCATGCAGGTTTTCAGGTTGCCGTAGCCGAAAATGCGGAAGCAGGTTGGCAATGGCTACAGAAGCATAATGCTCCTAACCTAATCTTATTAGATATTGTCATGCCAGGAGAAAGCGGTTTAGACTTATGCCGTAAAATTCGTGAACACGATCAGTTGAAGGAAATTCCTGTTGTCTTTTGTAGTTCTAAGTCAGAAGATTTCGATCGCTTTTGGGCATTACGTCAAGGAGGTAATGAATACATTACTAAACCTTATGTACCACAAAATTTAGTCGATAAAGTGGTTCAACATATTCAATAAATTTATATGAATCAAGAATATTTTGTTGTAGAGTTATCGACTTCAATTCAGTTAGGTTTGCCCCTGGTAGATATAGCAACAGTAGCACAGTTTGAGCAGAAAGATATCTGTGTAGTTCCAGGAGTAGCTTCTTTTTGGTATGGAGTTGTTAATTTTAAAGGTTCTTTGCTGTGGGTTCTAGATACCGATCGCTTCTTTAATTTAGATGTTAGTTTAAATGCTCCTCGCGATCGCCTAAACCTAAAACTTACCTCAGTATTACTCACTCATCAAATTAAAGGAACGCAACGACGTGTCGCTTTAGTAGTGCAAACGTTACAAGGACTTTTAACTGTTGAATCCAGTAAATTACAACCTTTATCTACTTCTGCACCGTCTAGTTTACAAACAGTATGTCAGGCTGAGATAGAAACAGACAAAAAAAACACCTATATCTTAGATTCCGCAGTCTTTTTACAGCAGTTACAGCAACAATCCACTCTGGTATGTGCTTGACCATTCATTGCACATTTATCTGGATTACAGCCTCTCCTTTTGTTGCTGTTTTCACCAATAATCCCTCTACTAGTAACTATTAACCAAACGAATTAGGTCAAATTATTATGTCTAACTATCAATCTCAACCTAATACTAATAAAGATGATTGCATTAGTAAGATTTTGGAAGCCAACAGCTTAGAAAAATCGGGCGAAATTGACAAAGCGATCGCTCTTTATCAGGAAATAATAACCTTGGATGGGGACGGAAACTATGGTGCGGTAGCTCAACAAGCCATAAGCAATCTGCAAAAAACTTCTGCTACAACCGCTCAATCTGACAAAAAAACTGTCGAGCAAAAATCTTCTAGTTCCCTCTGGCAAAAATTTAATCTCAAAACAAAAACGACCTTAATTCTAATTGGTATTACTTCTCTTTCGACGATTGCTATTGGTTCTATTTCCTATTACTTTGCCAATCGTTCCATGTCGCGCCAGATTATGTCCTATCAACAAACTACATCAGTAGAGGTAGCAGATAAAGTCGCTTTCTATATGCGGGAACGTTTTGGGGATATTCAAATTATGTCTAGCCTGACAATTTTGACTAATCCCGAATTAAGAGCCAGCACTAGTGATAAAGATAAACAAGCAGCTTTAGATTCCTTTGTTAAAGCTTATACTATTTACGATAGTGTGGCTGCTTTCGATCTTGAAGGGAAACCCATTGCTCAATCTACAGGTCAACCTTTAGGTAATCACAAAAGTCGTAGCTATTTCCAAGAAGCACTTAAAGTTAATAGACCTGTTCTTAGTCAACCAATATTATCTAAAAGTACGGGAATTATAGCTGTCTATCTGGCTGCACCAATTAAAGACAGTAAAACTGGTCAAAATATCGGTGTACTAAGAGCTAGAATGCCAGTAAAATATCTACGAGATGTAATTTTAGCAGTTCAAGATGAAGATAATTATCTCTTAGATAATCAGGGTAATATTTTTGCTGCTTCCGATGAAGAGCAATTTAGTCAGATTCAGAGCATGGAAACTAAGACACAAGAAGCAAGGAAACGTTTTGATATTTTTCCTCGTTTGCAAGAATCTGGGGATATGACTACCCTAGTTACAGATAAAAAACTTATTTCTTATATTCCCTTCACTGATTTTAAAGACGAATTCCGTTCTCAATTACCAAATTTAGGTTGGAGTACAATTACCACTGTTGATAAAAATGTAGCTTTTGCTGCACAACAACAATTACTTATTACCTTTGCTTTGGGTACGCTGGTAGCTGCTGGCGCAGTAGCAGCACTAGCCGTTGTTATCGGGAATAGAGCTACTGCGCCGATTTTAAAGGCTGCGAGTGCCGTAAAACAATTAGGTCAGGGAGAATTAGATACCCGTATTCCTGTCCAGGGAGAAGATGAACTAGCGGACTTGAGTTCTAACATTAATCTAATGGCAGAACAAATTCAAGACCTGATTAATATCCAAGAAACAGAAACTAAGCAACAACGGCAAGAAAAAGAACGCCTCCAACAAGGGGTGATGAACTTGCTACTAGATGTAGAAGGTGCGCAAAAAGGAGATTTGACTGTTAGAGCCAAGATGAGCGAAGGGGCAATCGGCTCGATCGCTGATGCTTTTAACGCTACTATCAATAAATTAAGGTCTTTGCTACAACAAGTCCAAACAGTCTCTAACGAAGTAGGCGAACTATCTCTCACAGGGGAAAATTCGGTGCGTCAGCTTTCCGAAGCAGCTTTGACTCAAGCCGAAGAAATTAACTTAGCCCTGTCTAGTATTGCGGAAATTAATGAATCTGTCCAGAATGTAGCTGGTTATGCCCAAGAAGCAGCAGAAATTGCTCACCAAGGTTTGATTCAAGCTAAAGAAGGTGACGCTGCTATGGATTCAACCGTTAATAGTATTGAAAAGATTAGGACTACAGTTGCTGGTACTTCTAAACAAGTAAAACAATTAGCTGAATCTTCTCAAGAAATCGCCCAAATCGTTGATATTATTTCTGGTATCTCCGAAAAAACCAACTTGTTAGCATTTAACGCTTCTGTTGAGGCAGCCCGTGCAGGAGAACACGGTGAAGGTTTCCGCATTGTAGCAGAAGAAGTACGTAGGTTAGCAGACCGAATTACCGAAGCAACCAAAGATATTCAACAACTAGTATCAGCAATTCAACAGGATACAACTTCTGTGCTGCAAGGAATGGAAACCAGTACAACAGAGGTTGTCACTGGTAGTGAATTAGTGCGTAAAACCAAACAAAACTTACAGAACTTGGCGAATACCAGTGAAAAAATTGATAGGTATCTCCAGTCTATTTCCACTAGTACCATCGACCAAACTAATACTTCTCGCGAAGTCAACGAAAAAATCACAGGGATTGCGGTCATCGCTAGAAATAACTCCACAGAAGCCCAAAACGTGGTTAAATCTCTGCGTACTCTAGTGGAAGAAGCAGAAACTCTCCAAGAGTCCTTATCTCAATTTAAGTTACAGGCTTAATTTTATAAAAGTTATTAGTTATTAGTTATTAGTTGGCAAAAAACTCCGAACTCCGAACTAATAACTTCCCTAATCCCTAATCCCCCAATCCCGATTTAAACATGAGTTCCCAGTTAGATCCTTCAATTCTCGCTGCCATTACCGAAGAAGCACGCCAGTGTTTTTTAGACGAAGATGCCCCAGAATATCTGCAAATGTTGGAAGATGGCATCCAAAAAAGCGATCGCGCTGCTGATTTCACTTCTCTGTTAAGGGCTGCCCATTCTCTTAAAGGTGGTGCGGGTTTAGCCTCTCTAGACAGTTTACAAAAACTAGCCCATAAACTAGAAGATGTTTTAGTAGGGATTCAACAAGGAACAATTGAGGAAGTTGATTTTGGTTGGAATCTGGTTGAGCAAGGAGTTAACGAAGTAGCGTTTATTTTAAGTCAGGCAAGAACTGACGATACGGTTACAGCTAATCCAGATTTGATTGCAGCTTTAGAAGCTTTAGCTGGCTCTGCTTCTGCTGAGGAAGTAGATCTTGCTACCGAAAGCCAAAACAATAGCTTAGTTAATGATACTTTAACTGAAGAGTTAGAAACTTCCTTTGCTGCCATCGAAGAATTAACTCCCGATCTGCCCCCAGAGCTAATTCAGCAATTTTTAGCCAATTTTACTGATGAATCTATTTTCTTGGGAGAAACCCTCAACTTGCCTTGGCTAGTAGAGGCAATTGAACCCATAGCCCAAGCTTTAGCAGCATCACCCCCTCCAGAAGTATTGCTTTTGGCACAAGAAGTAATTAGTAGTTTACGTTCTCAACGAGATGTATATATAGATGAGTCTCCAGACAATAAAGAACAAGTCGCTCCCTCAACTAGCTCTGGTAATGATGATTTTATTGCTAATACTTTAAACCAAGAATTAGAAGAAAATTTAGTTGCCATCGCAGAATTAACCCCCGATCTGCCTCCAGAGTTAATTCAACAATTTTTAGCCAATTTTGTGGATGAAAGTTTATTTTTAGCAGAGACTCTGAATTTATCTTGGTTAGTAGAAGCAATTGAACGTATCGGCAGGGTGCAAGTAGAATCCGATCTAGAATCTGCTTTAGCCACAGTAACAGAAATCATCACTGAAATTCGTTCTCATCGCGATCGCTTTCTCCTCACTG
Organism: Xenococcaceae cyanobacterium; assembly: GCA_051439345.1. Lineage (GTDB taxonomy): Bacteria > Cyanobacteriota > Cyanobacteriia > Cyanobacteriales > Xenococcaceae > JASJDJ01. The sequence goes on along the minus strand of JBFRWE010000183.1, from coordinate 3,318 downwards.
GAGAAAATCCCATCCCAGAATCTCAGACTAATCAACAGTCTAAACCAAAAGAAGACCAAGAAAAAGAAACTGCCTCTACGTCAGATCTGTTACCCAAAAATGCTTTATCTCAACTAAGAATTCCCCTGCATAAGCTGGAAGGGATGACCAATAATATTGAGGAATTAATCTTAACTCAAGCCAGGCTGAATCGACAAAAAAGGCTATTTAATCAAGCTAATCGGCGTTTAAGGTCGTTATCACGTCAATTTGAGCCAATTCGCGACCAAGTACAGAATTTATACGACCAATTAGCTGTAGGGTCTATTAATCTATCTTCCACCCCTTCTCTAACCAGTAATCATCAATTATTGTCAAACACTAAAACATCTAACGAACTTGGTTTTGATTCCTTGGAACTCGATCGCTACACAGAGCTTCACACTAGCTTACAATCCTTTCAAGAATTGATGCTTCTGGTACAAGAAACCCGTACGGACTTAGATTTGATTGAGCGAGAATTATCAGAAGACTTAGACAAAACGCAAAAAAATCTCGACATACTATATACAAATGTCACCGAATCTCGTCTAGTTCCTTTTTCTCTTTTAGCGAAAAGATTCATTCCTCAAATCCGCAATCTTAATCAACGTTTTGACAAGTCAGTTAACTTCATTATTGAGGGAGAAAATACTCCCATCGACCAAGTATTACTAGAGCAATTACAAACCCCTCTAACTCATCTACTTAATAATGCGTTCGATCATGGCATCGAATCTAAAGCAGAACGTCGTGCTAGTCAAAAATTAGAAAGTGCCGAGATTATCCTCAAAGCTAAAGTAGAAAGTAATCAGCTAGTAATTACTATTCAAGATGATGGTGGTGGTATTAATATTGAAAAAGTTTACCAAAGGGCTGTAGACAGAGGAATCTGTCCCCCAGATAAATCTATTGCTGATTTTAGTGCTGAAGAGATTATTGATTGGATTTTTCAACCAGATTTCTCTACCGCAGCTAAGGTAAGTGATATTTCTGGGCGAGGAATGGGATTAGATATTGTCCGTAGTCAAATTCGTAAATTACGAGGCAATCTTCAAGTTCAAACTAAATTAAGCCAAGGTACAACTTTTACTTTGAAGCTACCCCTCAATCTTAGCTTGATGTCATTGTTCTTGGTTCAATTGCAAAACCGCATTATTGCTATCCCCAGCAGTAGTGTAATCGAAACATTACTTTATGATGAACTGAGTTTTACTGATGAAGAAAAGCAAACTGTCTATTGGCAACAAAAAACTCTTCCCCTAGTTTCCCTGGCCAACTTATTACCTTGTCCGAGAAATCCTTTATCTTTAGACCGCTCAAAAATAGGCATAGTAATTAAAGCTGCTTTTGGTTTGCTGGTAGTCTTAGTTGATGCTGTGCTACAAGAAGAAAAGTTGATTGTTAAACCTTTTGATGATACTATTCCTGTCCCATCTTACTTAGCAGGTTGTACGGTTTTGGGTACAGGGGAAGTAATACCCGTAATTTTACCTCAAGGCTTAGAGCAAGCTTCTACTTCTACCCAATCTGCCGCTCGACAAACACTAACACCAGCAACTCAGACTATCCGCACAATTTTAATCGCAGAAGACTCCGTTGCTACCAGACGTATGCTAGAAAAGCTCTTAACTGCCGTGGGTTATCAAGTAATTGTTTGTCGAGATGGCAAAGAAGCGATCGATAAACTCGAACAAAGTCAAGGAGGAATCGATTTAATTATTTCTGATGTGGAAATGCCTAAAGTTAATGGCTTTGAGCTACTACAGAAAGTAAGATCTAATGACACCTTAAAAGATATACCTGTAGTTATGGCAACTTCTCGTACAGGCGATCGTCATAGATACCAAGCAATGAAATTAGGTGCAACAGATTATCTTGGTAAACCAATCCAACCTCAAGAATTGATTGCTATTGCCGAAAAGTTGGTAGCTAAAGGTGGATAAAGAGAGTTAGTAGTTAGTAGAGACTTTCCCTGGAACGTCCGTACAGTTAGCTTAGTTGCTGAAAGCCCCGCTCCTTATCCCGACAGGGATAGGAGTCGGGATGCAAAGCAACGCGATTAATTCTTGGGCGCATCTTGCGATTGAACATATTTCTTCAACGTCTCTACTGTAACTCCTCCACAGCTAGCAATAAAATAAGACTCATTCCAAAATACGTGTCTACGTCCATAAACCAGGGGTAGTTCTGAGATAAACTCTTGACGAATTTTTCTGCTAGTTGTAGTTTTTAAGGAATTAACAAACTTGCTTAAATCCATCTGCGGATAGTAGCGGAAAAGCAAATGGATATGATCTGCTTCACCATTAAATTCGATACACTCACAATTCCATTTTTGACAAAAATCTTTGCTCAATTCTTCCATTCTTTTCAAGATTGGAGAAGTGATAATTTTTTTTCTATACTTGGTAGTCAACACCAAGTGCGCTTTTAAGTCGGAAACAGACCTAGCTGTGCGGATAAAACGCTTGTTTTTGTTCATACACCGTGATATATTTCTAGATATGAGGATAGCACACCAATACAGGTTAAAACCGAATCAAGAGCAGAAAGCACAGTTAAACCGTTGGCTTGATATGCTCCGACACCAATACAATTATTTACTTTGGGAGAGATTTGATTGGTGGTCAAGTAACCGATGTCCAGCCAATGCTTGTCCTTTGGTGTGCCAGTTGCCCGACTTAAAGGAGCAACCTAATTACTATTCTCAAAAACGTTCCCTCGTGAGACTCAAAAAAGAACGTCCTTGGTACGGAGAGATACATTCCCAGGTGCTTCAGGAGATGGTTAAGCGAGTTAAGATTACTTTTGACCGTTATCTAGGGCGAAATACCGATGGGAAAAGAAGTGGAAAACCGCGATATAAGCCCAAGCATAGGTACAAAACGTTTACTTATCCCCAAGCAAAGTTAGACTGGTTGGTATCAACCAATAAAGTCAAGCTTCCCAAAATCGGTGAAGTTCGATTTGTTTTACATCGTCCTTTACCACCAGGCTTTAACCTAAAAACTGTTTCTATAACCAAAAAAGCAGATGGCTTCTACATTACTTTTTCTTTGGAAGATAAATCTATCCCTGAGATTGTTTCTGATGTAGTTCCTTGCGAGGAAAATAGTACAGCCATCGATCTTGGTTGCGAATACTTTGCTACTTTGGCTGATGGAACAACGGTAGAGCCTCCCAAATATTTTCGACGCTCTCAAGACAAGCTTGCTAAGCTACAGCAAAAAGCCAGTGCCAGAAAGAAGGGTAGTCGAGCTAGAAAGCTACTGTACAAGAAAGTAGCCAAACTCCACC
>JBFRWE010000182.1:0-13400 GCA_051439345.1 Xenococcaceae cyanobacterium | reverse complement strand
ATTTCATTCTAAATATTGCAGTTTTATGTATGAACGATTCTTCCTTGTTTCAGAATATCAAACTATCAAAAGTTCAGAGTTGAAATCGGGTAAATTCGTTATCTAAATCTAGAATGAAATAGCCCTGTCCTAACCCATGCCTAAAGGCGATGGGTTTGCAGACTGCCCGCATTCACTATCAAGTTGAATCTTTAAACGATAGGTATTGGGTAATAAGATTGAGGATAACCGCCAGAAACGGTAGGGTTTTTAGTCTTGTAGCTGACAAATTACAATTAGTTTTTTTGCTTATAATAGTAGTGTAAGCAGTAAATCGTTCATCTCTCTAGAAAAAACAATTTTCGAGAGACGGAAGTAAGGAGAATACCCTGAAGGAACGCGCCCCAAAATTCACTACAGTAATTGGAGGCGAAACTATGAAACTTACTTATCGTGGTATTAGTTACAAATACAATCCACCTGTTGTCGAAACAGTAGAAGGCAAAGTTGGTGGCAAATTTCATGGATTAGATTGGCGTTTTCATAACCTAAAAAAACCACCTGTATTACAACCACCTGTTAATCTAACCTATCGTGGTGTAACTTACGTCAATCGTTCTACAGCAACTCTAGAAGCATTACCAACAGGACAAAGCATTCAGGAAAAAGCCCGTTGGTTGATGTTAAATAGAGAAAAAGCAGCCAGAAATCGTAATGATTTGATGTTACGTCGTTCGGCTCATGAAGTAGGTCTAGTTTAGATTTCGATCGACTCAAAAAACAATAACAATAAATAGTACTTACATAGATTAATCAAATTCCCAGTTGCTCTCATGAAAGTGACTGGGTTTTTTATTTCACTGATTGACTATTACGGTTAAAAGAATTGATTTTTACCAGGGAACACTGGTCACCGCAGAGGTCGGACCCCGCGTCGACGACAGGCGCAAGGGAACGCCGACCCTCGCACCGTCGTTTCACGGCGGTGCCTGCGGTGACTAAAAACAATATGCCCAAACCAATAATAAAGCATAGATTAGAAGCTTCAGGGACACTTGTAGAACCGTTGTCATTCACTGCAACAAACTCTGCTGCAAAATTGGTGTAGTAAAGAGTAGTTGTACCTTCAAAGCCAGAATCTGTACCGAAATAAAGCCAGGCACTTCCACTATCATCTGTGCGAAAACTGTAAGGCTGTTGGGAAGACCTCTCAATTAAAGCATAGTCAAAGTTAGATGTACCATCGTCTGGTTTAGCAATATCCCCCAATAGAACCGAATCAGACCCAGCACTAGCTTGATTCCCCTTATCTACATTTAATAGCAGTAAATTTTCATCATTTTCTATGATGGGTAAAGGCTCAACTAGGGTTGCACCAGCTTTAAGATATACGCTGTTAGCTGGACTCCCACCAATGCCGAAACTACCATCAGGAGCATTGCTAGCTAGTTCCATATCGAAAGTCACTTGATAATCTGTATTGGGAGTCAATCCATCAATTTCCCTACGAAAATACATAAATAGATCATCACTACGATTTGCTCCTGTGATAAATAAAGCATTATCATCACCCAAGTTTTCAGGTAGAGGGCGCAAACCAGAATCTAACTCATAAAATTCTTCTTCTCCTGGTGGATAGTCAGCAAAATCACCTTGCCAACCTAAACTTCCTTCACTAAAATTCCAGGTGAATAGTGTTGACATTGCCCTCTACCTCATCAAGCATTATTTCTCTTATCATATCCCTAATAACTATCCTTGGAGGTATGGTGGTACGGGGTTAAGATTAACAATCGTTTTCCGACTGTACTATCTTTCTTAAGATTTTAATAATGCGATCGCACATTCTTGAATTTATGATGAATCTACGCCCTGCTACCTCAGCCGATCTAAATTTATTGCAACATTGGGATGAACAACCTCATGTAATTGCCTCAGATCCCAACGATCAATGGGATTGGGAAGTAGAACTTACCCGAACTGCCGAATGGCAAGAGCAACTAATTGCTGAAATAGATGGTCGCCCCATCGGATTTATCCAAATCATCGATCCAGCACTTGAAGATAGTAATTATTGGGGTGATGTTGCAGTTAATCTTCGTGCCATTGACATTTGGATTGGGGAAGAGACAGATTTGGGTAAAGGCTATGGAACTCAAATGATGCAGCTCGCACTTAAGCGATGTTTCGCCGATCCTCTTGTAAAGGCTGTACTCGTCGATCCGCTTGCCAGTAATACCCGCGCCCACCGCTTCTATGAAAGTCTTGGCTTTCAATTTGTCGAGCAGCGATGGTTTGGTAATGATGACTGCTTTGTTTATCGCTTGAACCGAGTAGATTGGAAGGTGGTGATTCTTTCAGGGGTATGATTTTAAGATTTGACGGTTGAGACGGGCAGAGGAAGCAGAGGGGGAAAAGCCCATTCTTTCGTTCTAACTAGAGTTAAGATTTTCAACTTTATTAAAAACATACACTTGAAAGAGGTGGTGATTCCCATGTAGTGAAAAAAGATCGATCGCCAATCAATTAATACTCATGTACTTAATAAGCGACTTGGAGTCAAAATACCTTGAAATTATTGAGAATGAATGATATTCTTCTCACCAAATTTATTAGTTATAAATGCCTCAAACTCTTACGGGGCAAGGTTTGCATCGACATGGGAAAGCGGGACTGACGGGGCTCGAACCCGCGACCTCCTGCGTGACAGGCAGGCATTCTAACCAACTGAACTACAGTCCCAAATTAGGCTTAAAGTAGCTTTAACTTTTAGTAAGCTATCTTTAACCTTTTTTGCCATAGATTCTATACTAACACAATGTCTAAAAAAAACAACACTTGAATCAAATTTGAATCCCCTAGTCCGTTAGGGCAGGGTTGAAAAACCTTGTTGTGTGTATTAATTTAGCCAACCTGCACTTAAAGCTATGGTTAAAGTAATAAAAGTAATACTTAATGCCCAAGTAATACGGTTGAGAGTTTTTTCTGCGCTTTTAGTGCTAGTAAACAATTGGGCTTGTCCTCCAATACCCCCTAAACCATCTCCTTTAGGGCTATGTAGCAAAACTAAAATGATTAATAAAGAGGCTGAGGTCCCCCAAATAATCTGAACTAACTGATAAGCTTGCATTTGATAAAGTCGTGAATTTTAATCTTAAGAAACTAACTATTATTGTATTTTATAGTGATTTTTGCCAGTCGCAAATACTCTTTATATGGTGAAGCCAAGAAGTCTAATGCTTTTAGTAGAACCTTGCTCAATACAACACCTTGAGATGCTAATTGCTGGGAAGGAAAGATTTTTCGATAAATTTGGTATTTCCGTAGCAGATGATTACGAACTTGTTCCCGAATTACTACAATTTTCTTTAAAGAATTTGCGAGAGGGAACTATTTCACCTCGTTGGTTAACCCATATGCTGATATTGAACGAACCACGAATTATGATAGGACTTGTAGGCTATAAGGGTAATCCCGATGAGGAAGGTGTAGTTGAAATTGGTTATTCCATTGCTACTTCTTATCAGGGCAGAGGCTTCGCTACACAAGCAGCCAGAATTCTTATTGATAGAGCGTTTTCCACTGGAGAAGTTAAAGTTGTTAGGGCGCATACCTTACCTCAAGAAAATCCATCTACTAGCGTTCTCAAAAAAGTTGGCATGACTTTTATTGGTGAATTTGAAGATGAAGAAGATGGCAAGGTTTGGCGTTGGGAATCTGTTTATTTAGCCTCCGATGCCCAAACTGCCAGCCAAACTAGGACTTAGAGGAATTAAGGTAGCTAACATCAAAAACAAGGCTAGTAAACCCCAGGCAGCCCTATTGTCATCGGGTTCAGTTATTTCATTCATAGTTGGGCGTTCTAAATCTCTTTGTAGTAAGAGAATTAAAATTGCCCAGTAAAGAGGGATAGGATTAGCTGGGTTAAATAAAACCACTATACCTAAAATAATCAAAGTAGCTATAGTTGCTCTTCTGGCAATTTTACGTCCATAGATAGCTTGTACAATTCTGCCTCCATCCAACTGTCCTGCGGGGAGTAAATTCAAGGCGGTAATGACTAAGCCCAACCAACCAATGATTACCAAGGGATGAATATCAATTAAGGCTGCTTCTAAAGAAGAACCAAAAGCTACTTTGGCTAAAGTGCCTACTAAGATAGAACCTTGAAAAAAGTTGGTAGGAAGCTGAAACAGACTTCCAGGATGAGATAGCATCAAACCAAAAATTAACAATACCAGGGATGTTAATCCTGCTAATGCTGGACCTGCAAAAGAAATATCGAATAAAACAGTACGGTTAGGTAGTAGTGATTCAAAACGAGTAATTGCGCCAAAAGAACCAATCTGCCAACTAGGGAGGAAAAAAGGAATACTCAAACGGATATCATTCTTTTTAGCTACTAACCAGTGTCCTAGTTCATGAACTGCTAAGATTGCCCATAAACCTAAACTAAGGGGTATGGCTTCTGAGTAACGGCTAAAATCACTAAATAGATCGAAGCCAAGGAGTAAACCAGTAGCTTCTAAACTAGTAACAATAGTTGCTACAAACAAAACTAGAGCTAAATTTTTTTGGGCTAGAGTAGTAGTTTGAGGATCGTTAGTACTAGGTAAAATAACTACAACAGGTTTTTCTTCAGGACTTTCAACTAAAAATAAGCGATATTTAGCTCCTAATTGAGCTTGAAGCTTTTCTGTGAGGATAGAGTGCGCTTGTTCTGCCTCTTTACGGAGATTTCCTTTAAAAATTGCCCCATCTTGGTAAGAAATTGTTTCTGTAGCGAAAAAAGTATCTATACCAAAAATTCCTTTGATTTTAGTTAAATCTTCCTCTGAGATTGGCACTACTTCTGAGGCAATAACTTTTTCTGTGGGAATCTTGGGAGTCTCTTTTTGCTGAGAGTTTATTTCTGCTTGTGCTTCTGCTTTAAGACGTTCAGCAGCTTTTTGTTTAAGCATTTCTTCTTGTCCAGCAGCCCTCAGTTTTTTTCCTAACCAGATGTATAGTGCTACTGAGACAATGAGCAAAAAAAGTATTGCAACTAAATTAATATAAATACCAATGGCAAACAGGGCAAAGAATAGCAGCCAAGGAGTCATTAAGACGATCGATTGTAACCAAGCAAGCAAGCCTAGATTACCATAAGCTTTGGAGCGATTATACCCCCAAGCAACTATTGCCAAAGCTATACAAATAATGAGGAATGTTGCTGTAGATTCCGAGCCGTTAAACATTGGTTGTTAGTTATTGCTTGTTTCTTCTGTTTAAGATATTAGCAGAGGTAGTTAAAAATACTTGCTCTTGATCTTGTGTTGAAAGGGGATAAGGATGTTAGTCTGTTCTACTTATCTTGTAATGCTGCTCTCAGATTGCCTTGATATTTGCTCAACAAAAGTTCGCATTCTGTTTTTTCTAAACCTGTCCAGTGCATGAGCAGAGCTAATTTTACTTTTTTGTCACTGTGCTGTAGTAATTTATCTGCTTCTTGACGAGAGAGATTGGTAAGATCGCTAATAATTCTTAGAGATCGATCGAGTAATTTAGTATTAGTAACCGCAACGTCTACCATCCGATTTCCATAGACTTTCCCTAACCGTACCATTACTCCTGTAGAGATAATATTTAAAGCCATTTTGGTAGCTGTTCCTGCCTTGAGTCTAGTTGAACCGGCGAGAATTTCTGCCCCAACCAGAAGGCGAATATCAATATCTGCATTGATAGTTACTTGTTCGCGGGGGACACAGCTAAGAGAGATCGTTTTTGCTCCTCTTTCTTTGGCTGCATTTAGTGCGCCGTGAACAAAGGGGGTCGTTCCTCCCGCGCTAATTCCCAATACTACATCTAAATTGAGAATTTGATGATGAGCGATCGCTTCTGCGCCATCTTGTTGACTATCTTCTAAATCTTCGGAACTACGAACTAATGCCCCTGCGCCACCAGCAATAATTCCTTGTACTAATTCGGGAGGAGTACAAAAAGTGGGCGGACATTCTGCTGCATCTAATACTCCTAATCTGCCACTAGTTCCTGCACCAACATAGAATAATCTTCCCCCTTTTCTGAGAGCTTCTGTGACATGATCGATTGCTTTGGCTAGACTATTTCTAGCTTGAGCGATCGCTTCAATGGTTTGACGATCTTCTTGATTAAAAAGATCGACAATTTCTATAGAGGATAAACTATCAAGATTATGGCTATTAGGATTGATTTGTTCTGTTAGTAGATGACCCCTCGACTGCAAATTATCCATCTATAATAGTCCTTCGAGTTGACTGCGAATTCTGTCTAGTTCTTCGTTAGACATTTCTGATTGATCTGATTCTGTTGATTTAACTGATTCTGACTTGTTAGTATCTGTATCAGCAGATTCTTCTTCTTCATTCCAATCGGTTGGTTCAAGATTACTTTCTGGAGGAATAGCTAATTTCCCTGGTTCTACTAATTCACAATCATAGTCAGCATTTTTACAAAAAGCTTTTACTTCTTCCTCATCAATAGGTTCTACTGTAGGAGTAGGAAAATCCTGAGCTTCAAGCATTAAAGCATAACGCTCTGCATCATCTTGTGCCATAAACATCAAAATTTTGTTGCGTTCACCAATTTGGAGCGTATGAATACCCTCATTACTAGTTCCAGCATTGTAGAGTAGAATGTATACACGCATAACTATAAGCAAAACAAATATGATAATCATCAGTAAATAGTTATTGGTTGCTAACCATTTACTGATAAATGTTGACTAATTTAATTTCTAGTTAACCACTTTTGTCCGTTTAAGCGTTGCAAAGTATATAAAACTAATAAATCTAAAGTTACTCTGCGCTCATCAATCATGAAAGATTCGATAGTACTTGGTTTTCCGCCACTAGTAGCATAGGAAAAAGCTTTTTTCCCTGATATATCTTCATCTAGGAAATAGAGATTAAACTGGCGTTGTCCCTGTTGCCAATTACCGATTACTTGCCAGCATTGTTCATCAGGATTAGCACCAACTATAGGTAGAGCTTGTTTGGTAAAAGTTAATTCTAGATCTTCAAGTCCCTCTTTACTAAATGCTTCTTTGAGGGAGGGAGTAAAATGTTGTTCGATAAATTCGGTAAAAGGTTTATCCTCCAATTTTGGTGGTTTTGCTTTTTTGGCTGCTGGGGGTTTAGCAGCAGGTGCTTTTTCTGACTTTGGGGATTCGGGATTAGGTTTATTTTCCTCTACCATATCTTTCTAATTTTTAACGCGATTGACTATGACACCACCCTATGGGCGATCGCTTTTTAACTAGCTAGTTTATTCTACCAAAATCAATATGGATCTATATATCTACAAATAATAATTGCATAGTCTGCTTGAAAAAGAAATAGAAATCCCACAAGACATAGCTATAAACTCCTACTAGACAAATAGTCATGATTACCGTTTCTTTGGTTAATTTAGTTACACTGGCGTAACCTAACCAGTAAACAATAAAAGGAGTTGCCAAATAACAATAAACTGCATAGCCTAATAATTTGACCATTACATTTAACCAACTATTAGTCAAAACATCAGCTATTTGTAATAACATAAATGCCATTAATGTCCCAGACAAAAAAGGCAGCAAATTTTTTACCAGTAGGAAGATTATTTTTTCCTGCTCGCTTTCTCTTCTATTCATTTTTATAACCTGGACTAAACTTGGCTTAATTCAAATTTTCATTGTTTTCTGATCGAGTACTTAAATGATTTCCACATTCTTAGTGATTATATAGAAGATTTTATTAATAATAAATAAAGAGATGAATAATACCTAAGTAAAAATATTTCAAAAGTTTGTCCCTTAGAGTTTATATAGATTATTCATCAAAAAAAATTGAGTCAGGATTATACTCCTAAGACTCAATCTGCTGAATATTCAAATTAATTGCGATAAGTTTAACTAAACTGAAGACAAGCAGGGCAACTACAGCCAAGGTTAGCATCAAGAATATGGGGAGGAGAGTCAGTTAAACCTAAGCCTGGACTAGCAAGGTTTAAGTTAGCCAGCTTCACATTAACAACATCTTTATTAACAAACAAAGAAGTAGCTGAATGGGAACTAAAAAAGGGAAAATTCGTCGTCACCAATAAAACTACTACGCTAGCCGAAGAAGCCAGAAAAGCTAGTAAAAATTTAGTCATAAACTAATCTGTACAATAAAAAAACAATAACTTAAAGAAATTATACCTTTTACAGCAAATCTAAGTTGTTCTGTAGTTTGTCAAGGGTTATTTACAAATAATTATGATGCACGGTTTTATTCCTCCAGAGCGTTATTTTCCTTATTTGACTTGGAAAGAAATTGAAGAGATGAAGGATAAGGACAATACAGTGATTATTCAACCCATCGGTGCGATCGAACAACATGGTCTTCACTTACCTATTATTGTTGATTCTGCCATTAGCATGGGAGTTTTGGGTAATGCTTTAACAAAACTAGATAGTAAGATTCCAGCCTATGCTTTACCGTGCTTATACTACGGTAAATCTAACGAGCATTGGGATTTTCCTGGCACAATTACCCTGACTGTAGAAACTCTACTCTCGGTAATTTGGGATATGGCAGATAGTCTCTATCGCTCTGGATTTCGTAAGTTGGTACTAATGAATTCCCATGGCGGACAACCTCAAATTATGGAAATAGCTGCTAGGGATATACATCAAAAATATGGTGATTTTGCCGTTTTTCCTTTATTTACTTGGCGTGTCCCCAATATTGCAGCAGAATTATTAAGCGAACAAGAATTAGAATATGGTATCCATGCAGGAGATGCAGAGACTAGTATTATGCTGTCTTTACTACCAGAACAAATTCAGATGGATAAGGCTGTGACAGAATATCCTTCTGGTTTGCCAGAAAATAGTCTCTTAACTATGGAAGGAAAATTACCCTTTGCTTGGCTGACTAAAGAATTAAGTAAAACTGGCGTGATGGGAGATGCTACTGTAGCTAGTAAAGAAAAAGGCGATCGTATTTTAGAATCCTTAGGGGATGGTTGGGTACGAGTAATTACTGATATTTATCGTTTTCGGCAACCATTTCCATTTTCGTAGGAGCAAACGGCTGTTCGCCCTTACAGATGGCTCAAAACTACTTCTAGTGAAAAGGCTAGAAAGAAATATCACAATAACATTGATGGCGATCTGGAGTAATAACCAGTGACACAAAGATTACATTGCCAATCTTTACCGAAGATCGATCGCACCTCAATCAAAAAAATTATTGTGTCAGCCAATCAGGTTTTGCTCTCAAAAGTAATATTACTTTAAATTAGCTAAATTAAAATCAGGCGATCGCTTTTTTTATTCTTTAAGAAAACTAATTTTAAAATAACTTAATCTAACTTAAAAAATAGTTTCTCTTAACACCAATATCTTGGCAAATTGGCATTGACAAGTAGTGTAGAACAAATTTATATCTACATTATTAATCTCAAACTTTGACCAATTGTTAATGGGTAACTGAGTATGTCGATCTCTGATTTGGACTATCTAAACTCTCTTGTCGATTCTGAAATAGATCCTGCCTGTCAAGGGCAGATTTTCTAATTCTCCTCGTCCTCCTCTCAACTATGTTTTGATCTTCGCTCAAAAGTTTAAACAAGATAAATTTATGGGTGTATCTAAAGGAGGTTATGTAACCAATAGTAACGGCAATATTGTTGGTATTTTCTCAAGTAGTAAGACTTCATTTTCTAGTATCTAATCTAAAATATATTCGGCTACTATCTTAAAGGAATGTATAGCATTTATCTTAGTTGTAAGTTACAGTTAAACTCCTAGTTTTTGTTGATTGTTAATTATTGACTGAAGTGTACCTCGTAAGTTCGACTTTTTAAATTTATGAAAGCTTCTTGTGTTCGTGTTAATAGTCATTTTCAATATATAGTAGCCAGGCAATATATACATTCCCCAAAAAAATACAAATCATCCTGGTCGAAAAATACTTAAAAGGCAATGAATTTTTATTGCTTTTTTGGTCTTTTTTCTGCTAGGTATACTTACTCGCAAAAAACGGTTATGGAAATTTTTGACTTGGAATACAAAAAACTAGATTTAACAGTAAAACAAGGAGTGATTATCGGTGGTATGTTGACTGAAACTTATTCCGCCACAGGTCCAACTTCTAGCTATGCAGGTACGGATGCTGAAACAGGAATGGCTGTAGCTTATGCTGATTCAATGGGTATGGGGGATTATACTTCAGTGGGAAGTGACACCTCTTCTTCTGCCAATAATTATCTTACTAAATCTTCTGCCAGGGCTAATTCTGTTGCTATTTTTGAAGAAAGTCTTTATTGGTCTAAATCTAATAGTAACTCTGTGAATATTTCTACAAGTTTTCGTAATTTATATTTAGGACATTCAGTTTCTACAGGTGGTTTTGTTTCAATAATCATTGCCTGAAAAAATAAAATTAATATTAAGGAATTTTAATCAGGCAAAATGGCAAGACAAGCTCTTTATTCTTGCCTAATATTAATTACAACAACTAAGAAAAGTTGTTTCCCGAAACAAACTAACACTCTTTTGAAGGAGAACTATAATGATTATTTCCGAACTAAATCACTTAGAAGTTATCGAGCAAGAAACTTCAGTTGTTGGTGCTAGTGGCAAAAGCTACGGTGGCAGCAGCCATGTTGAGGTAAAAATCGACAAATATGTTGATGTTTACGTTGATGAGTACGTTGACGTCTACAAAGACTTCTATGTTGATTCTGATGTTAAAGGAGTTAGTGCTTTTGCCGAGGCTGAAGCTCTTGCTTATGGTTACGATGCCCATGCAGAAGCTTTAACCTTCACTTACACCGAGGATTACTTTGCTACTGCTTCTGCACAATCCATTTCCCTAACAGATTACTAATAGAAACTCTGCTTACAGTTAACCGAAAAAACTTCCTGTAGTTTTCCAGGAGCTACAGGAGGTTATCTGACCGAAACATTTACTCCTCTCAACTACCTGCAATACCCTTATAAGTGAGGGAATAAACAGGTTTCTAAATTGAATCTTTAGTTAATAGTCAACAGCTAATTACGAAATAAGCATTTACTACTTTTAAGAGGGCTAAGCACTCTGTTTGAAGAATTAATTTAATGATTAAAAGTAGTATAGGCTATCTCTAAGTTTCTAGTCAAGCAATTTGGAATTTTAATTACTTAATTCCAATTTGTTTGTTTATTTTTGCCTTACAAAATCATGTTTGATCTAAACCCTTACTTATGCTGATTTTACTGCTGTACCATCAAGATTCTCAGGTCAAACTACTTCAAAAATAGTCAACACAAGAAAACAGCCATGATTGAAGAGCAGCAAGAAACCACAATTAACTTCAAAGGTATATCTATTAAATCAGCAGAAATAGTTGCATTTTTAAAACAAGAAATGCTTCTCAAAGGGATATGCCAAAAAATTTTGCAGCAAAAAATAATTAAAAAATCTGCTCAAGAAAGGGGAGTTACGGTAACTCCAGAAGATATCCAAACCGAGGCAGATAGTATACGCTATAGAAAGCGTTTAGAGAAGGCTTCAGACACAACAGCTTGGCTAGAAGAACAAATGGTGACTGAGGATGATTGGGAAGCAGCAATTTCTAATCGTTTACTAGCTAACAAATTGTCTGAGCATTTGTTTGAGAAGGAAGTTGAAAAATATTTTGCTCAAAATAAGTCTAATTTTGAACAGTTTGTTCTTTACCAAATTGTTGTTCCTTATGAGCAACTTGCTTATGAAATTCTCTATCAAATAGAAGAAGAAGAAATAAATTTTTATCATGCAGCTCATTTATATGATGTGGAGGAAAAGCGTAGATATAATTGCGGTTATGAAGGTAAAGTTCACCGTTGGCATTTTCAGCCAAATATTGCAGCAGCTATCTTTAGTGGATCAATAGGAGAAGTCATCGGTCCACTTAAAACAGAACAAGGATATCATCTTTTCATGATTGAAGAGTTTATCCAGGCTGAATTAACTCCTCAACGACGACAAGAAATTTTGCATAGGCTATTTAAAGAGTGGTTAGAAGGTGAGTTTAACTATACGCTTCACAATACATGAAAAAGTATTGAATGCTAAGTACTTACACACAATAAATTACACAGTTGAGGGAGGGAATAGGGAATAGCGGTGCGACCCCGCGTCGGCGCAAGACGCAAGGGAACGCGCACCAAGACAGGGAATAGGCAACAGGAAAGAGATACAGCTATTTTTAGTTAATATTAAAATGTGTAAATAATTTTATTTAGGTACTTATAGCAGTACGCAAATCCGCGAACACACCAGATTGAACTTAGGGGTATTATTCTACCCCTACAATATTTTGTATCCTAACCTCAATTTGTATTGCTATAACCGTTAAGTATTAACCTTCACTAATTGCGATTCTAGTAATCTTTTCAGCCATTTGGTCAGATAAGCACGATTTGCTTGCTTTTCTTGAGCATCTTGAGTATCTAGAGGATGAGGAGCTAATCCTTTAACCGCAGCAGTAGTAACACAGAACATAGATTTCTGGAAACTCTGACATATCTTGATTTTTAAATCGTCTTCCCCTCTAGTAGTGTGCAGATAATATTCATGTAAATAATCTGGTAAGTAATGACGCATATCTTGCATCAATAAAGTTGGGGGGATGCCTGAACTACCAATGGGTAAAGGATCTGCATATAATGCTCCATAATTAAACATGCCTTGGTCGTAAGGAATTTGATAAGCTTGGGCATTATAAGAAATTGTGCCAGGAAAGGGTGTTCCTCGAAAGAAAATTGCTTCTACATAGGGAACACCAGTATCCATTAAAAAAGTTATACCCGCAGATTGGGGAATAATATCGTAGGTTTGACTTCCAACCTTAACTGTGTAGGTGATGGGACGTGCAGCATCAGCAACTAAACCATCTAAAATATGCTGCACTACATCAGGAATAGATTTAATTTCCCCATTATCATAGCGATCGCTTAAACTGATAAAAATATCACTCATGACCCGCCAAAATTGTCCCAGTCCGCTATAAAAAGCCATCTGTCTCATATGTTCGGGTAAAAAATCGGGGAAAAGTTTATTTAGCCCCAACATGAAGGGGTTGTATTTAAACTTAGCTTTGATAATTTGCTTGATAACGGCTAAAAATTCAGGAGAATCTACATAGGCATCTAATCCGCCACCACCATGCCAAAACATTGATTTCATACAATATTCCGCATATTCAAAATTGATGCGGTCTTGCCATATATAACGGGCTAACTTTTGGGGATTAATCTCTCCGTTGAAATATTTAAAGAAAGGAAAGAGTACTAAAAATTGAGTGTTGGCGATGTAGCAAAGATTGACAGAATAGGCATCCAAAACTACACCATAGCTTTTGAGAATGCCCACAACTTCTAGTAAATTCTGAGGAGAGTCTTGGAGTAA
>JBFRWE010000181.1:0-9091 GCA_051439345.1 Xenococcaceae cyanobacterium | reverse complement strand
ATATTATCAGCAAATTCCTGTTGACCACCAAATGCCGTGGCAAATAATAGCTCAGCACCAGGAGCAATGTCATGAATTAGCTGTAACATTGCTCTACCTTCATCACTGCCACCTGATGGCAAATCTTCTATTACTGTTACTCCTTCTGCTGGCAAATCTCCTGAGGCAATATCATCGTTAGCTCCACCTAAATTGTTGTAACTGTCACTGAGAACTGCAATTTTTATGCCTGTACCATCAAAACTTGTAGGCAGAGCATTTCTTACTCGATCTGCCTCAAGAGCAGAATCTGCTTGACTAGTTGCTGAACCAGTATAAGTTATTACTTGGTCTACAGTTTCTAAATTTGGAGTTAATCTCTGAAAATCTTGCTCAATATCTTTTGAACTAATTCTAGTAGCAACTATGTCTGTATTTTTATCAGTAGAGAATATTGATTTGTGATTTTTCAAAAGATATTTTTCTGGAGGATGTGTAGATATTTGATTTAAATTAGCTGATTCTTGTTGTCCTTCAAAGTGATATTTATCAAATTCAAGACTATTACTTTTTGATTCATTAATTGAATGTAATTCATATTTCGATCTGATCGTATTATCAATTAAATTGCTTTGTTTCAAGTTATTAAAATTCACTATCATTTATTCCCTTGAATCTTATTTATTTTGGCAATCAAGTGATTTATCTAAAAAATAATTAAGAAAATATTAAAAGATATTTATTCTATTAAAAATATTTAAAGTTGTTATTAGCCAGAGTGATAATACTCAAAAAAAAATATTTAGGAAAACTTGGATGTTTTCGCCTATAAATAAAACCAAAAAATGATATTTAAACTGAAGAGAATATGTTGCTAATATTAAGAGAAAATAATAATCCGTAAAATTAGCGATCGATTCAGGGATATTACGGTTATTTTCTACTCGTTCCTCTATTTAAAATCAGGGAAATATTCACATCTTTTGTGTAGAAATCGCTCTCCTTCAATCCGTTATCAAGTTTCAACAAGTCGATGCACAGGTTAGGTAAACCCTGCCATTACTCGACTTCAATGTTCCCTGTTACCTATTGCCGATTGCCTATTCCCTGACAAATACTTATGTATAAATAAGGTTAATGTTATTCACAACTATTTCTCGAAAAATTGTTTTACTTACTTGTTGGTCTTGTTTAGCAGCGATCGCCAATCAAACAAGTGTTTCTGCTTTCAATATTACTTTAACGGAATCTTCCCCTCTCAGTAGTAATGGGGAATTTATTTACAGTTACGATATTACTCTTGAGTCAGGAGAATCTCTCGATCCCGACAATTTTCACAATGTGGTTTTAACTAGTTTGGCTGAAGTAACTGGAGCGCAAGCATCATCACCCTATTCTGTTCCTGAAAATGGATTTGATGCAACCTCGGCTAACTTTGATGTTGTTGCTAATTCATCTTCTCAAACGAATTTTCCTGGGGTCATAGAGATAACTTCTACTTCTTCGGTAGTAGGCAATGTTGATTATCTGGCTTTTTTTAATGATGGTAACAACATTATTGCTAGTGCAGTAGGTCAAGTCGCAGGACCAAAAAATTCTAACTCAGTTCCTTTTACTTTCTCTCCTAGTCTAGGCTTACTGATCTCGGCTAGTTTTTCGAGTATGTATTACCTAAAGAAAAAGATTAAGCCTCGTCTTCCGCCTGATGAACGATAAGAACAGCACAGGGAACATGATGAGATACATAATTACTCACACTACCGAGGAACAATTCACTTAAACCCGTGCGTCCATGACTACCGATCACCATCAAATCGGCATTTAAACTTTGGGCAAATTCACAGATTTTTTGTTCCGCTTGACCAATCATTTGGGTGAATTCTGTGGAAACTCCATTAGCAGTAGCTAGTTCTGTTAGCGATCGCAAAAATTCTAAACCTTCTTCTTCTAAACTTTCCCATCTCTGTTGCAAAATATCATCTGTAACTGCGGGATAGTAGCCACCATCCACAGCCAGAGCAGATAAGTCTTGGAATTCTTCTTGTAGAGAAGAAATAACATGAATTAAATGTAGTTTAGCTTGAAAAGCTTTAGCGATCGCCACTGCGTGATTAAAGGCTTTCTGGCTAGGTTCAGATTGATCTACTGCTACTAAAATTTGCTTATACGACCAGGTACTGGCTATATTATCGTTTGTCATAGGTATTTTTTCTCACAGAAATAACGGAGCTTACTAGTTTTTCGTCCTCATTCTAAGCTATATAGAAGATAGATATTATAAAAACCTTTGTTAAAAAATGCAGGACTTTTTTGAAAACGTTTCTCGTTATCCTCGTTATCTAATTAGTTTGATATTAGGTATTTTCTTTGCCTTATTTGAAAGATTAAACCCTTTATGGAAAAATCCTTTCACAGCTATTGCCCTAGCCGGGATGCTGGCAGGAATTTTTGCTTTTCTCTATTTTACTTTAGAGGCTATGCTTGGTTTGAATGCAGTCTAAACTGCAATTCAACCGAGGAGTTAGATTTAGTTAAACTGTTCCACACAACGGACAAAAATTTCCACTCCCATACTCAAGGCAGTTTCATCAAAGTCAAAACGAGGGTGATGATGGGGATATGCCAAACCTTTATCTGGGTTAGCTGCACCCAAGAAAAAGTAGCATCCAGGAACTTCATTTAAGAAGAAAGACATATCCTCACCACCCATAGTCTGACATTCTGGCACTACTCCTATAGGAGTTTCTACGACATCAACAGCCACAGACCTTACTAATTCAGTGATACGATTGTTATTAATTACGGGGGGATAAAGTTGCCAATAGTCTAATTCGTATTTAGCACCGTGACTTTGACAAACTCCAGCAATAATATCTTCAATGCGCTCTCCGATAAAAGCTTCTAACTCAGGATTAAAATAGCGTACTGTCCCACTCATTTGTGCAGTATCCGCAATTACATTTAAAGCTGTCCCTGCATGGAATTCTCCTACTGTTACCACTGCAGCATCCAGAGGATTAACATTGCGAGCTACAATAGTTTGGAGGGCATTAACCACCTGAGAACCAATCACAATCGAGTCTTTAGTTTGATGGGGCATTGCTCCATGCCCCCCTTGACCCCAAATCTTGCAGCGAAAACATTCTACTGCTGCCATTAACGCTCCACTGCGTACTCCTACTTGACCCAAAGGTAAATTATTCCATAGATGGAGTCCGATAATGGCATCTACATCAGGATTTTTGAGGACTCCTGCCTCAATCATTGGTTTAGCTCCACCAGGTCCTTCTTCTGCGGGTTGAAAGATAAATTTGACTGTTCCCGAAAAATATTGACGGTGTTGATTAAGATAGTAAGCAGCACCTAAAGCGATCGCTACATGCCCATCATGTCCACAGGCGTGCATTTTACCATCATGTAAAGAACGATATGCCACCTCATTTTCTTCTTGAATGGGTAGCGCATCCATATCTGCTCTAATTGCCAAGACTTTACCTGGGCGATCTCCTGGTATTGTAGCTACAATACCAGTTTTCGCGATTTCAGTCTGATGTTCTATGTTCCACTCCGCTAGTTTTCTAGAGATAAAATCGGCGGTTATTTGTTCTTTAAAACCTAATTCTGGTCTCTGATGAATTGCTCTGCGCCAAGCAACCAAATCCGCTTGTAAACTACGGATTTCTAAGCGAATTTGCTTTAAATCGAGGTAAGGGGAGAAAGAAGAAGTAAATACCATGTCTAAATTAATCAACTAATCTATGCTAACTAATTTCCTGGTTTATCTCTCAGGAAATCAGCCAAAGAGACTAGATGAATACGCGATTGTGCCGATGAAGTAACTACAGGGTAACTCGTACCATAAGTGAATATACTATCTATCCGTAATTATTAAGAAAAATTAAAATAAGCTCAGTTAAGACTGATGGCAAAGAAAACTATTTTAGTAATTAGTAGTAAAAAGGAAATAAATCAGAATATTTATAATGATATTGCTGAAAAAAATTTCTCATTTATTACTGCTAATAGCAGCCAGTTTGGCTTAACAACAATTCGTCAAAAATTACCTGATTTAATTCTATGTCAGCTTAGCACTCCTGAAATTGATGGTTATCAAGTTTTAACTGAGCTAAGAAAAAATAGTAATACCTTTAATATCCCTTTTATTTTTATCGCATCTGTGTTTCATGTAGGGCAATGGCGGAGAGCAATGAATCTTGGAGCAGATGACTTTTTACTCCAGCCTTTTACCCCCTCAGAATTATGTGAAGTAATTAATACTCGATTGGCTAAACAAGAAGCTCTGATAACTCAGTATAAGCAAGAGTTAGATTATCTACGTAGCAGTATTCTGGATTTTGTGCCTCACGAAATGCGTACTGCCCTAACAGGAATTTTGGCTTCGTCGGATTTATTATTAAATCAGTTAGATCGGCTAGATCCATTAATAGTCCGTGAGCTTCTTGGTTGTATAGACTCTTCTAGTCAGAGATTATCTAGATTAGTTCACAATTTCCTTTTGTATTCAGAATTAAGCTTAATTAGTCAAAATCCTCAACCAAAAAAATTAATTCACTTTCAAGAAACTTACTTATCTCAAGAAAAATTTGCTCATCTTGTATCTAAGTTCGAGCGGAGTCATAATCAAAAAATAGATATAAGTTGGCGAGGAGAAGAAGTATCGTTAGCTATTAGCCCTACTCACTTAACTAAACTAGTTGAAGAATTGATTGATAATGCTCTCAAGTTCTCTTTTGTAGATACACCCATCAAAGTTACTGGCTATGTTACTGACTATAAAAAAGGCGCTCACTTTATTCTATCTGTAAGCAATTATGGTCGTGGCATGACTGCCAAGCAAATTGCTTCCATTGGAGCTTGTATTCAATTTGAGCGTCCAACTTACGAACAACAAGGATGCGGTTTAGGATTAGCGATCGTTAAACAACTCGTACAAATTTACGGTGGGGAATTAATTATCAATAGTATTTTAAACCAAGAAACCAGGGTTAATGTCTATATCCCTCTGGTTAAATCTTCCCTTTTTTTGATGGTTCAACCCAAGCAAAATAAAAAACCTCATGTGATTGCCAGTGGAATAGCTTCAGCTACTAAGTAGGTGGGTGTAATTAATTATAAAATGAGGGAAGGCAGAGGGAGCAGAGGGGCAGAGGAAGCAGGGGACAAATAAAACGCTATCTATCTTATATTTAATTGCGTTCAGCTACTATATAGTTGGTGAAAATTTAGCTCGTCTGATTAAATAACTTTTACTTAACAAACGTTTGAGTCGTTGTATAACTTTAAGGGACTCTTGACTGTTCCCACTGACGTAAAATATAGTGACAGCTATTCAGGAAATAAATAGTGCCTCCCATTGGTACTTAAAACCTGAGTGAGAATCTCTCGTTTTTCAAGCGGGAGAAAAGTCGAAAATATCAGAGTTTGACTTAGGAGAGTAAAAATTGAAAAAGATTGAAGCAATTATCCGTCCCTTCAAGTTGGATGAAGTTAAGATTGCTCTGGTTAATGCAGGAGTAGTCGGTATGACTGTTTCTGAAGTTAGAGGATTTGGTCGTCAAAAAGGTCAAACTGAACGTTATCGCGGTTCAGAATATACTGTAGAGTTTTTACAAAAACTTAAAATTGAGATAGTGATCGAAGATAACCAAGTCGACATGGTAGTAGATAAAATTATATCTGCTGCTAGGACTGGAGAAATTGGTGATGGAAAAATATTTGTTCATCCAGTAGATCAAATCGTCCGTATTCGTACAGGAGAAAAGAATCTCGAAGCTGTTTAACATTTATCTGTAGGGGTTTGGCATTGCCAGACCCCTACTATTAACCAAAACAGTAATGCTTCTTGACATTAGTGCTGATTTTCCAAACGCAAGACATTCCTGCGGGAAACGTAACCAAATCGCCCTTACCCATTTTTACAGGTTCGCCACCATCAGGAGTTACAATCACATCTCCTTCAAGAAAATAGCAAGTTTCAGACTCGTCATAAGTCCAGGGAAATTCTGATATCTCCTTAGTCCAAGTTGACCAATTAAATACTCCTAAATCATTTAGACGTTCTTGACTTGGTTGAGACTCTACTACAATCGTTTTGGTTTGTTTGGCTGCCATAATTTTTTCTGACAATTTTAAAGATAAGCGATCGCTTTTGATTATAAATGTTGTCGATCGCTACATCTTAACCTTGCTATACTATCGACTAAAATTATAGATATAAAGAAAACCTTTATTTAGCCAAGAATGCAGCCTACCGATTCAAGCAAATTTACAGAACAAGCCTGGAATAGCATCGTTAAATCTCAAGAAGTTGCTAAACATTTTCAAAATAAAAATTTAGAGGTAGAACACGTAATATTGGCATTGCTAGAGCAAGAAGGATTGGCTAATAATATTTTTCAACAAGCCAAGATCGATATTCCTCGCCTCAAACAACAGTTAGAAAGTTTTACTAATCGTCAGCCAAAAACAGGAGGAACTCAGCTATTTCTGGGTGAAGGGCTAGATAAAATGCTCGACAACGCAGAATCTTGTCGAGTGAGTTGGGAAGATAAATATATTTCGGTCGAACACTTATTGATTGGTTTTGCCGAAGATAATCGCATTGGTAGACGGACTATCCGTAATTTTCATTTAGACCCTCAAGATTTAGAAAAGGCGATTAAAGATATTCGGGGTACACAAAAAGTAACTCGGCAAAATCAAGAAGAGCAGTACCAAGCTTTAGAAAAATACGGGCGCGATTTAACTGAACAAGCAAGAGCAGGAAAACTAGACCCAGTAATTGGACGCGATGAAGAGATTCGCCGAGTTATTCAGGTACTTTCTCGTCGTTCTAAGAATAATCCTGTTCTCATTGGCGAACCAGGCGTAGGAAAAACCGCGATCGCTGAAGGATTGGCACAACGTATTGTCAATGGGGATGTTCCCGAATCCCTCAAAAACCGTCGGCTAATCTCCTTAGATATGGGTAGCTTAATTGCTGGAGCCAAATATCGAGGAGAATTTGAAGACCGTTTGCGCTCAGTTCTTAAAGAAGTTACCCAGTCTGAAGGACAAATTGTCATGTTTATTGATGAAGTCCATACCGTAGTCGGTGCTGGTTCTAGGGAAGGTTCGATGGATGCGGGTAATTTACTCAAACCGATGCTAGCTAGGGGAGAATTACGCTGTATCGGGGCGACTACCCTCGATGAATATCGCAAACATATTGAAAAAGACCCCGCTCTAGAAAGACGCTTTCAGCAGGTTTATGTCAAACAACCTTCTGTAGAAGATACCATCTCCATTTTGCGAGGACTTAAAGAACGTTATGAAGTCCATCACGGGGTAAAAATCACCGATTCTTCCTTAGTTGCAGCAGCCACTCTTTCTGACCGTTATATTAGCGATAGGTTTCTACCCGATAAAGCGATCGATTTGGTAGACGAAGCAGCAGCTAAACTGAAAATGGAGATTACTTCTAAACCAACCGAACTAGAAGACATCGATCGACGGGTTATGCAGTTGCAGATGGAAAAACTTTCCCTCGAAGCAGAAAACCAAAGTCAGCGTCCTGGTATGTTAGTGATAGACCCAGCTTCTAGAGAAAGACTAGGAAAAATTAAAGACGAAATAGAAGAACTAGAAGGTAAACAAAAGCAACTTTCTTCTCAGTGGCAATCAGAAAAACAATTACTGGATGAAATTAACGCTCTTAAAGAAGAAGAAGAACAACTGCGATTACAGGTAGAACAAGCAGAAAGAGCTTACGATCTCAATAAAGCTGCTCAATTAAAATACGGTAAGTTAGAAATTCTGCAAAGAGATTTAGAAGTTAAAGAAACTAAACTCCTAGATATCCAATCTCAGGGTGCAGCTTTGCTCAGAGAAGAAGTCACAGAATCAGATATTGCCGAAATAGTAGCAAATTGGACAGGTATTCCTGTTAATCGTCTTTTAGAATCAGAAAGGCAAAAACTCTTGCAACTAGAAGGACATTTACATCAAAGAGTAATTGGACAAGATGAAGCTGTAGCTACAGTAGCTGCTGCTATTCGTCGTGCTAGAGCGGGAATGAAAGATCCAGGCAGACCGATCGGTTCATTTCTGTTTATGGGTCCGACAGGCGTAGGTAAAACAGAATTAGCGAGGGCATTAGCTCAATTTCTGTTCGATAGTGAAGAGGCTATGGTCAGAATTGACATGTCTGAATACATGGAAAAACACGCTGTTTCTCGGTTAGTCGGTGCGCCTCCTGGATATGTAGGCTATGAAGAGGGGGGACAACTCTCAGAAGCAGTACGCCGTCGTCCTTATTCTGTAGTTTTATTAGATGAAGTAGAAAAGGCACACAAAGACGTGTTTAATATCTTGCTGCAAGTGCTTGATGATGGCAGGATTACAGACTCTCAGGGGAGATTAGTAGATTTTCGCAACGCGATTATTGTTATGACAAGCAATATTGGTAGCGAACACATACTCAATGTTGCAGGGGAAGATGAAGATTATGAAACTATCTATAAACGAGTTACTCAAGCTTTGAGAAAACATTTTCGTCCAGAATTTTTAAACCGTGTCGATGATTTAATTGTTTTCCATGCTTTGAAACGAGAAGAATTAAGACAAATTGTTAGTTTGCAAATCAAGCGTATTCAAAATTTATTAGCAGAACAAAAAATCTCCATTGAACTATCTGATTCTGCTCAAGACTATATCGTTAATACTGGCTACGATCCAGCCTATGGTGCGCGTCCTCTCAAACGAGCCATTCAGCGAGCTTTAGAAAATCCGATTGCCACTAAGATTTTGGAAAATCAATTTGTTGAAGGAGACAAGATTATAGTTGATTCTGTGGATGATAATCTGACTTTCAGCAAATAATCGCTTATTTCAAGATTGCTAAGGAGTAAAGCTCTCAAAGCCCAATAGTTCGATCGTCAAACCGATCGATCATACTATTGATATTGGCTGATATTGGCTTCGTACATTTCCCATTACGCACGTCTAAATGTAATACGCAAAATTACAGAAAATTTAGTGATCGCTATGTCTCAGTCAGCTTTAACTCAGATAAAATAACTCTAATAAAAATAATTGTTAAAGTTTGATTTTA
>JBFRWE010000180.1:0-2863 GCA_051439345.1 Xenococcaceae cyanobacterium | reverse complement strand
CTAAGACTGGAGTAATTATCAGTAAAGCAACCAAAATTAAAAATCCGTTAACAACCCAACCTAAACCGATCGAGCCAAGTAAGAATGCTACTAAAATTAACGTTAACCAGCAACTTATACCAGAAGTGTTGTACCGAATTAGTCTAGTAAAGTTATCATTCACAGTTTTTTCTGAGGTAATCTTTTTCTAAAAATATTTTGTCTTTATTCCATCCTAGTTCATCTTGCTCCTGTTCTGGGTTGAGATCATGCTTATAAGATGAGCCGTTTAGACTTACCCTAAGTCTGAGACATAAACTTGATTTGTGGTATGAGGGGGTCTTCTACTAAACCAATACCCTCATAACCCCAGCGTTGCAATACACCTTTTAGTTGAGGAGGAGAAATAGACTCTACCGTCAGGCGATCGCGAAAATCTTTACCGTGGGTATTAATATAGCTTAAGGCTTCATGATCTTCTGGGAATACAAGTAAATAGTTAGCTTCTTTGGCTTGGGTTTCTTCTTGTAGACGAGCTACTAAATATTTTCCATCTACTTTCGAGCGAATTAAATAATTAACTTGGGATAACATTCTTTATCTAGCCCCTCCTCTCCTTAACTTTTGTTTAATACGAGTTGCCAACATCTTCACTTCAGGTAATTTTAACTGGATTGAGACTATCGCAAAGAGAGAAAAAGCAACCAGAGTAGATAAACTTAACTGTAGTAATAAAAACAATAAATTATCATTGCCAATAAATCTTTCCCATCCCCAACTAACTATCCAACTGCCAAAGCCAGCTAGACAACTAGCAAAAATCAAACCGCTCAAAGCTAATCCCCATTGTAGCAAGGGTAAACCATTTAAACGGCGATTCAAGATATACAAAAAAATGCTCATAGAAATTAGATTTACGCCGATAGTGGCACCAACCAAACCAGGCGCACCAAAAGGTTTGATTAGCAAAAAATCTAACATAGCATTAAGAAAGATATTAAAAATACTGATCCGAAAAGGAGTTTCTCCATCTCCCAAAGCATAGAATACTCTCAGTAAAACATCTCTGCCTAAATAGACAAACATGCCAATGCCATATACTGCTAAGAGGGGGGCAACAAATTTAGTAGCACTTTCATCAAAGTTAAAACGCTCATAAATTAACTTAACAATTGGTATCGATAAAGAAACAAAAACCGCCGTAAAAGGCAACATTGTCAAAGCAGATAAAAACAATCCCTGACGAATGCGTAATTTTAATTCTTGCCAATTTTCTGGGGCTGCTAAACGAGAAAAAACTGGGACAAAAGGCACTAAGATCATATTAGAAATAATGCCCAGAGGTGTAATGACGATCAGATTAGCATAGTTCATAGCTACGGCTGCACCAGCAATAGATGAAGCAAAACGAGAATCTACGGCAACGTTAATTTGTAACATCCCAGAAGAGAAAACTGCTGGTATCATTACCTTGAACACGTTCATCACTCCAGGGATACGCCAGTCAAATCGTAACCGTAGCGTCCCTAAACCCGATCGCCATTGAGCAATTAGTTGTGCTAACCACTGTAAAATTGTGCCAGCTAGAGTACCGCCAGCTAAAACTATCCCGCCTATTTGAGCGTACTCAGGCAGAGCGAGGCGATCGCCCAAACTCCAGAACAGAAAACCAATCCCCACGATAATTGCGGTACTAGAAAAAAGAGGACTAATACTCGGCAACCAATATAACTCCGCAGCATTAAGCGTACCAAAGCCAATGCCAATTAATCCTGTAAATAGAGCCATTGGTGCCATAACTCTTAATTGAGTTGTCGCGATCGCTTTTACTTCTGCTGATGCTTCTGTTGCTAAAATATCAATGATATTGCCAGCGAAAACAATTAAAGTAATCGTTACTAACAGGAGTATGCAAGTTACTAAGGTATTTACTGTTTCGACGATGGGGGCAACTTCTGATTTTTCTTTTTTAGCTAAAACACTAACTAAAGCACTATGAAATGGCCCATTAATTCCTCCTAGTAAAATTAAGAAAAAACCAGGAATGATATAGGCATAAAAATAAGCATTAGAGACCGTTCCTACCCCAAAAGCAGCAGCCATAGCCTGAGTACGAACTAAACCAAATACTTTACTGACTAGGGTGGCAACAGCAACAATACCAGCTATATTGGCTAAGGAACGAGATGATTTCTTATTGGCAGACACAGAAATAGTCGAGTTAGAGAATAATTAGATATCTTGGTTAACTATATTAGATTTCGATACTCCTTATTGAGTTCAAAATAGAGTTCTTGCTTATGGATGCTCTTTTTGTATATTCGTTTAATTCTTGGATAACCTGGGTCATTTTGAATAAGGCTGACCAACTTTGACTAACTTTTTTGTAGCCCTCGCGATCGCCCTCTTTGTGTTCTACTGAAATTCTCACTTGGCGATCGACTGCCATCAACTGTCATCAACTGTCATCAACGAGAAATTTACACCTGGAATAGCCAGCAATATTGACACAAAGAGTGGTTTTGCCTGTCCCACCTTTGAGATTAGCAAAGGCGATCGATCATCTTGGTCATAGTGAGCTATTTGAATTTAGGCGATTATATAATCTGTGCTCTAGGTTATCGTATATCTCAAAGCGATCGCGCCCCTTATGTTTAGCCAAATACAAAGCGCGATCGGCATAGTTAATCAGGTCTTTCGGGTTCATCTCCTTGAGAGGAATTAAGGTAGCAACTCCTAAACTGACAGTTAATCGAGCGCTTATCTTTGACTTGGGATGGGCAATTCTTAAAGCTCTAACCTTGTTTTGAATTTTTTCCGCCATAAATATAGCTCCCTCCCTGTCGGTATCTGGTAGAATGGCTAAAAATTCCTCTCCTCCATA
>JBFRWE010000179.1:0-9312 GCA_051439345.1 Xenococcaceae cyanobacterium | reverse complement strand
TTTAGCTCTTTCTAAAACTATAGCAAAGGCTTGACGACGAGGCTGTAGATATTTTGTCCAGTAAATTTGAGCAAACTGAGAATTACTAGCAGCACTGCTGATAATCATGGCAATAGTTTGTTTTCCTAGAGGACTAAGGGTTATTTGTGCTGCATTTTCTACCAGTTCATCAAGATCGCTCCAAAGATGACATGTATTGGGAATTAAAACATCTTCTCTAATACTCTCGATCGCGTCTGCTACTAATTCCTTAATTCAGGAGAAGACGTTTGCGCCCTCAATATACCAATAGACATAGTACTCAAACTCTTCAAGAAGGAAATGATAACGGAGAGGGTGGGATTTGAACCCACGTTCCGCAGTACGGAAACTCGATTTCAAGTCGAGCGCGATCGACCACTCTGCCACCTCTCCCCACGAGGCTTTAATATGATAGCAAAAAAATTGTCATATTTTATT
Organism: Xenococcaceae cyanobacterium; assembly: GCA_051439345.1. Classification (GTDB taxonomy): domain Bacteria; phylum Cyanobacteriota; class Cyanobacteriia; order Cyanobacteriales; family Xenococcaceae; genus JASJDJ01. The sequence goes on along the minus strand of JBFRWE010000179.1, from coordinate 8,853 downwards.
GCTCTTTTCTACATCTTTTTGTGATGTTTGCCAATCATGTTAAGCCATCAAATGATTTATCTGAAAGATTAACTCATCCAATGTTTGAATCTGGTTCAATTCTGCTTGAGAAATCATGATACTGAGATTGTCAAGCTCTTTGTCCTCTTTGAGGATTACTGGATACTCAAATTTTCGAGCATATTTTTGCTCAAATTCGTCTCTGTGCTATAACTCCATCTCTGTATTTGATTCTTCTCTAAATTTCTTCCACTTTTTATTTTCACTAAATAACCCAAAAGTAAGATCGCAGAGATTACATTGATAAGTCTGAGGACTAATTGCTTTATGTCCTATATCGATGAGGGTATTCATCAAACCGCTATCTGCATTGTAGATAAATATTAGTTTCATAATTGTTTCTCTTTTGTCAGTCTCATTAATTATTGCTTTTTTTTGGTTGTTAATAGAATCGCTGAACTTAATGAGGGGATTCTGATATTTATCCTAAAATTGGCTAATAACAAGGATGAATTTTTCTTAATTACAAATGAGAGAGAAATAAGACTGGTAAACTTGCTATTAAGCTAATAGTGTTGATCTGCTGTACACTGGTGCCTAATTGCTATATTGCTCAATGTTAAGAACATTTCTCACAGTTTTTACCGTTATAGGAATGAGTTTATTGTTAGTGAACTTAGATTCCTACGGAAAATTCAAACCAAATCAATTGGTAGCCAAAGACAATAAAGACTCCTTAAAAGAAAACAACAAACAAAATAAGCTAGGAGAAATTCTAGCTGCCAATACCCAAGTTGAAAAGATAGCAGGAGATTTTAAGTTTACCGAGGGCCCTATATGGCATCCCGATGGCTTTTTACTTTTTAGTGATATTCCTGCTAATACAATTTATAAATGGCAACCAGACCGAAAAGCTGAAGTTTTTCGTCAGCCTTCTGGTAATGCTAATGGTAATGCTCTCGATTCTTCAGGGCGTTTAATTACTGCTGAACATGGTAATCGTCGTCTATCCTTAACAAAGAAAGATGGGCAGATTGTAACTCTAGCTAGTCACTACCAAGGAAAGCGATTAAATAGTCCCAACGATCTGGTGGTCAAATCTGATGGTAGTATCTATTTTACTGACCCTCCTTATGGAATCAAATCTGAACAGGAAGAACTAGGGTTTTATGGTGTTTATCATTTAGCAGTAGATGGGACACTAACCTTGCTAGTTGATGACTTTGTGCGCCCTAATGGAATTGCCCTTTCCCCTGATGAGACAAAATTGTATGTGAATGATTCACAAAAGGGTCATATTCGTGTTTTTGATGTTAAGACAGACAGTACTTTAGAAAATGGCAAACTTTTTGCAGAACTGAAACCTCCTAGTAAAGAAGGAGCAGCAGATGGTATGAAGGTAGACATCAAAGGAAATGTTTACAGCACTGGACCAGAAGGAGTGTGGATTTTTTCACCACAAGGCGACCTACTTGGCATTATTGAAATACCAGAAGCCCCTACTAATTTAGCCTGGGGAGACAAGGACTACCAAACCCTCTACATTACAGCCAGAAGCAGTCTTTACCGTGTCCGTCTTCAGATTCAGGGGGTACAGTAGTGGTCTGTCAATTTTGTTTATTTGGCTACATCTGAAAAAATATATTTGCGTCAAGTTAAAAGAGTAACCTCCAAATTTTGACTTCGAGACAAAAATGAGTGGTAAAAAAATTTTTAATCATGATGTCATGCACTGTACGAGTGAGGCTGTGATTGGCAACTACCTATACTCTGCTAGGGTGTTGGGGATGAGTGAACCCGATGATCTAATTCAGCTACATCCAGATCTTATATCTCAGTGGACAGCAATTACTAATCACTATGGCAATATTGGTTTAACTCACTCTAATAATCCTATTTGGGACGTTTCTTTTCAGGAATTGAAGAAGTATCCAGATTACGAACCATCAGTATATATCTTTGCTGATGCTCTTCACGAAAACAGTGAGGATGATGATTGGTTTCGCGATCGCAACCAAGACTGGCAAGATGTAGTTGCATTTATCAATTCTAAAAATAATTTTATTCGTTTGGCACAAGAGTTAAATGTCAATGTTCCTCTAACTGTTTGTGCAGATAATCAAACACAACTCAAACAAAATTGCCTTGATATCTCTTATCCTTGTTACCTTAAACCTGCCATCTCAGTAGATGGTGCTGGTATTTTTCGTTGTGCCAACCAAGACGAATTGGATAATGCCCTAACTCAGTTAGAAGAAAATATACCTCTCCAATTACAGCAAGAAGTAAATGCTTCTAAGTTTCTTAACCTACAATACGAGGTTAAGGGGAAAGACTTTGAACCTCTAGCTGCTACTGAACAAGTATTAGACGGATTTTCTCACCAAGGTAATCGTTATCCTACAGCCTATGAACCTTGGGAATTAGTTGAGCCGATGGCGCAATGGATGACTCAAAAAGGAATGAAAGGAATTTTTGCTTTTGATGTAGCAGTAATGGAAACAGAAACGAACATCGACTACTTTGCTATTGAGTGCAATCCTCGATTTAATGGAGCTTCTTATCCTACAGGAATTGCTCAAAAATTAAAGCTCGATAGTTGGTCTAGCAACAATTTTACAACTAAATATTGCTCTTTAGAGGATATCGATCTTAGTGGTCTAGAATACGACCATAGCAAAGGTACAGGGGTGATTATCTATAACTGGGGTACTATATTTGTGGGTAGATTAGGTGTTCTCCTTGCTGGTTCAATAGCTCAACAAGAAGAACTGAGAAAATTGCTTAAACAAAGACTTGAATAATAAATTCTACGAATTCTAAAGCGTTTCACTCATCTCTCAGTAACCAAAAACCAGTGTAAGTCATTCCTGAATCATCTGGTTGTACTAGTAGAAAATGTAATCCTTGACTCTGTTGTTTGCTTTGTTCATAATTACGGGCAGCTTTGGCTACTGCTTCGTCTTCAAAGGTTGCAAAAACCCATCGATCGACTAATCCTACTTCTAGGACTAATCCGCCTGATTTTCCTACTTCCGTAGGAATGTAGTTTAAAGCTACTGGTTGTTGTTGCTGTAGCCAACGAACAATTTGTAGGGATTTTCTGCCTCCATAAATTACTATTCCTGGTACAGTTATGGCAGAAGATATTCCTAAGTTAAGGGGTAAAAGAGATTTTGGTAAATCGATAACAGGTATAGGGCGATCGCTAAATGTCTGTTCAAGTTCCCCCGCAGCAATACTAGCAAAATTCCACTGTTCTCCCCACAAATCTTCGGGTAAAGGTTGAGGTGGAGGTTTATCTAGAGCAAGAGGATTATAGTTGGGTATTTGCTGTTCATACTGACGAGCCTGTTTCTTTAATTCTTCTTTAAGGGCAGATGTTCGTCTAGTTGATTCTATTTCAATTCCTAATTTTCCTGCTGCCAGAGACAATAAACCTAAGGCTTGGGGACGAAAAACTTGAATTTTATCTGGTAACTTTTTATCTGCTGCTTGCTGTATTTGCTCAATCAACCAATCTGCATTAGCTTGAGCTTGCCAACATTCAGCTTCATAAACCAAACTACCATCGCGATCGCAAATTAGTAATTTCCATTGTTTTTGTTCTTTTGTATTCAGCCAAGGAAAATAATAAAAATCAATTTGCCAAATCTTCATGAAATTACCGTAAAGATGAAAGTTTATTACTTAAAAACATAATCAACTTATTCTTATTGTTACAAAAAAGATTCTACTTTTCAAATTTTCAGTAAATTAACTATCTCTCTCTTGTCATTCTTATTTTGTTAGTTGATAATGTCATTAATTATATTCAAGGAAAAATATATTTACTTATATATATTTAATGGTTTTTATGAAGTTAAAATTTTCATTACTATCTATACCAGTAAGCTTAATTAGTTTGCTTACTAGTAATAATATAGCCAAAGCAGCTTATTTTAATCCTTTAACTGGGTATAGCGAAGCCGATCTATTAAAAGAAATTGATAGCGGTAGCTTTATTGAAGAATTTAATGCTGCTAGTTATATTGGTGATAATGGAATGGCAGCTTATGAACTAGAACTGAATAATATAGTTCCTCCTGCAACTGTCGATCCAACTTCTTCTAGCCAAAAACAATTTCTTTGGCAAAATGGTGAAGAAGTAAATTTTAAACTATCTTTTGATGGTGAAATACTTCAATACCAAGTTGGAGAAGAAGTGTTAACTGCTATTGATGTCAATGAAGCTGGATTTGATATTAACGGTATGATTTTGAGGGCGCGATCGACAAAAAATAGTCAGACAAAATTATCTAACCTTGTTTTTGATGATGGTTCAATTTCTACTATTAATCTAATGTCTCAAGATGGAAAAACTGATTTTCTGAAAATTACTGGGATCGATAATACTTTCATATTAAGTGGCACACAAGTATTTTCTTGGACAGGAGCAAGACCAGAAAATTTTGATTTAGCTTATCAAATTAGAGTTGGTACTTTTCAAGAAGGAAATTCTGATAAATATAAATCTAACCAGGCAAGTTTGCTGGTTGCAGAAGAAATCCCAGAACCTAAGACTATTTCTTTATTTTCTCTGTTTTTAGTGGGGTTAATCTTTAAAAAAGCTCGTTCCTAATAACTAAGTTAGAGCAATGTAATTAGGTTATCAATGAAAGTGAGTGCCTAACAATCATACCAATTTAAATTAAAGACATGACGCATCATTATTGTAAGGGCGAGGTTGTTCGCCCTGACGATATATCCGTAGTGAATACTGTTGAATTTGGTATTAGAATTAGAAACTAGCTTGAGTGACTACTTCCAACTTAACTGATTTCATGGCAAAAACTATTCCCCTCTCGGAACAGATAATCTTAATTACAGGTGCGTCTAGCGGTATAGGTGCAGCTTTAGCCCAAACCCTAGCCAAAGATTTTTTCGGTATTCGTTTAGTTTTAGCAGCTAGAAATCAAGCCAAATTGGGGCAAGTAGATGACTTATGTTGTCAAGCTGGAGCAGAAGTACTAGTTATCCCTACAGATATGGCTAAAGTAAACCAAGTACAAGCCTTAGCTCAAAAAGCAGTAGAACATTTCGGTAGAGTGGATGTGCTAGTAAACAATGCTGGATATGGACAAATGGGTCCTATTGAATTAATTCCTCCTACAGCAGCACAAGAGCAATTAGCAGTTAACTTTCATGCTCCTTTAGTTTTAACTCAAGCATTAATTCCTACCATGCGATCGCATGGTAGCGGTAAAATTATCAATATTAGCTCTCTGGGGGGTCTAATTCCCTTCCCCGCAGGTGGAATGTATAGTTGCTCTAAGTTTGCCCTAGAAGCTCTGACCGATGTTTTACGCATGGAACTAAAGGGATTTAATATTAAAGTAACAGTAATTGAACCAGGACCAGTAGTAACAGACTTTTTCCCTGTTGCTTGGGAGAAAGTACAGACAACTATTCCTAACTATACAGAGACTCCCTACGCTCCTCTCTTTGCCAATATTGAAAAGATCGATCGACAATTAGATATCTTAGGTTGGAGTGCGGAAAAAACAGCCAAAGTTATTATTCGTGCAATCTCAACACCTAATCCTCGTCCTCGCTATATTGCAGCTACAGGCGGAAATATAATGGTTTTTATGATGAATAAAGTATTTCCTACCTGGCTGAGAGATATCTTTTGGAAACGTTTCTATGGCATTCATCAAGTAGAAAAGAATTGGCAATCAAGCAATAAAGAAACCTGAAATTATATTAGTTCTTCGTCATTAGTTATTAGTCAATATATAGCCTTTCTCCAATGAGGAAGGTACACTCCCATCAACAATTAATAACTAACAAAAAGCGGTCGGAACTCGGTGAGGTTTTATTACCTAGAGCAAGCCGACCAAGAGCAGAGGATTGAATTTACGCTATTAAAATGAGAACTGCTATAGATTGAAAAAAATCAAATATTGCATGGAATTGATTAATAAATAGCATTGTAACAGCAAATTATGCATCAAATAATACAAACAAATATTGACATAAAAATTTAAATGCTAAATGAACAAAAATCAGGTTCATTTTTTTTATTGGTGTAGAGGAAAAAACAAAATAATGTCGGAAAAAGCAAAGTTGTCGCGACTGAGTAGTTCGACAGTACTAGGGACTGCATTGCTAACGTCTGCTGCTCCAGTCGTAGCTCAGGAAGTTAATCTTAAGGATAATCAGCAAAAAAAAGTTACTTACGAACAAATACAGCAATATTCTGAACCTTTAACTGAAAATTGGACAGATATTGATGTTGGTTCAATGGAGCAAGTAACCAATGTTAATCAACTGCGAGATGTTTCACCTACAGATTGGGCTTATGAAGCTCTCAGAAGTTTAGTCGATCGCTATGGTTGTATTGTAGGTTATCCCAATCAAACCTATCGGGGTACTCAAGCATTATCTCGTTATGAATTTGCTGCGGGTTTAAATGCTTGTCTCAATCAAATTGAGCGATTGATTGCCTCATCTGAAGCGATTATCAGAGAAGATTTAGACACTATCCAACGACTAACCGCAGAATTTCAAGCAGAATTGGCTACTTTAGCTAGCAGAGTTGATAATTTAGAAAGTCGAACAGCTTTCTTAGAAGAGAATTCCTTTTCTACTACTACCAAATTAGTGGGAGAAGTTGCTTTTACTCTTGCCCAAGCTTTTGGCAATGATGTAGACTCCGAAGTAGTATTTACGGACAGGGTTCGTCTTCAATTAGTGAGTAGCTTTACAGGGAAAGATAAGTTATTTACTCGCTTAACAGCAGGAAATATTGCTAACTCTTTCCAAGATGAAACTGGTACTCGTGAAGGTCGTTTTGCCTTTGATGGACAAGCTGGTAATGATGTAGTAATCGATCGCTTGCACTATGTTTTCCCTCTCTTTGACGACAAGGTACAAGTTACTGCTATGGCAAGTCTAGCAGCCCACCATTTCTATGCAGAAGTATTTAACTCTGGTTTAAACACTGGCGGTGGTGCAAATGGTGCTATAACTCGCTTTGCTGAACGGAGTCCTATATATCGTCAGGGTATTAATCGTTCTTCTACTGGTATCGGTTTTAAATTTACTCCTACTGAGCCATTAGAAATCAGTGCTGGTTACATAGCTCCTAATGGTAGCAATCCTAGTGAGGGTAATGGCTTGTTTAATGGTAGTTACTCAGCTATGGGTCAGATAGCCTTTAAACCTACTGATACTTTTAAAGTAGGTGTGACTTATGTCAGAGCTTATGACACCGCTCCTTTTCGCGGTTCTTTTTTGTGGGGTGGCACAGGTACTAATTTAGGTAATTTGCGCTTGACTGGAGCTAATGGCTTAACGGTTGGCGGTGTTCCTATCGATTTAGCCGAAGAGCCAGTAACTACTAATTCTTTTGGTGGTGCATTTCAATGGGATCTTAACCCTAAAATTAGCTTGCGGGGATGGTTCAGCTATACTGATGCTGACCTAGAAGATGGAGATGCAAAAGTTCTTAATTATGCTGGGGCGTTAGTATTTCCTGACTTGGGTAAAGAGGGGAACTTGGGTGCTGTAATTGTTGGGGCAGAACCCTATCTAGACGATCTTGACTTAGACATTGGCAATGCTGATTTCCCTGATGATATACCTCTTCATGTAGAAGCTTTCTACAAATATAAGGTAACAGATAATATTTCTATTACTCCCGCGGTAGTATGGTTAGTCAATCCTAATCAAAATGATGACAACGATAGCATCTTTATCGGTGCATTGAGGACAACCTTTACCTTTTAAAACTTAAACTTATCTTACTCATCAAGGATATGGGATTGTTTATTGGTAGAAATATCATACCTTGTAAGGTGGGCAGACTAACTTGCCACTCAGTAAAGCACTGAAAAATTAATTTTTGCTCACCTTACTTTTTTTGATGCTTTCTTTTCTAGAAATATCTTCAACACTATTTTGGCTTTTATAGAACTCGTGGTACGATTACTAAAAAATTTCAATCAAAGTCTGTTGATAAATTTGGTTGTTGATAATATGCAAAAAATCTTGATATTTGCTCTTTTTTAACTCTCGATTCTGACAGTTCTGGAATTTCTTCTTCTCCAAACCAAGCTATTTCGCTAGTTTCATGGCTAGCTTTGGCTTCTCCTCCAATAATCTCACAGTGAAAAAAGAGTTTGTATATATGGTAAGGAAACGCTGGTGGATGTTGTTGTTTTTCTCGATCGTAAACTGCTAGTAATTTAACCACCTGTGTTTTAAAACCTGATTCTTCAAAAACTTCGCGAATTACAGATTCACTGGGCGTTTCGTTCACATCTGCCCATCCTCCTGGTAAAGTCCATCGTCCATTATCAGCAATTTCTCTAACTAACAGAATTTTTGAATTTTTAAAGATAACTCCGCGTACATCTACTTTAGGGGTGGCATAGCCAAATTCAGCAGCGTTAAGTTCTAAAAACTCGTCTACAGATAGATTAGTATGACTTGCTAAAATCTCTGATGAAATTGCTTCAATTCTCCGATAGCGTTCTCGATCGAATTGGTCAGTAGCGTAGTGCAATCCTGTTTGACTAATAGCTTGAAGTTCTCTAGCCCATTCAATCCATTGCATGACTTTTTTAGATTAAACTACACAAAAAATTATCTAAATTCTAGTTATCGAAGGGAAGACAACAATAATAAAGATCGCCAAGATTATGAAGGACGAAATGAATCATCCTTTTTTTGGTACTTTCTTTTTTGGAAATATCCTTAAACCCTAATCTATCTGAGTTTAAGATTCATCATAAGTTTCTATATCGAGTAAATATAGATAAGGTTCAACTAACTCTCTCCGTCGAAAAGCGATCGCCCTAAGTAAAT
>JBFRWE010000178.1:0-7275 GCA_051439345.1 Xenococcaceae cyanobacterium | reverse complement strand
TATTCTATTCTACAAACAGAATAGCGAATTCATAAAATAAATGCCTCATCTAACGGCTAATATAACTAACTTACTCAATAAAATCTCAGGACGTACCTACTTACTAGTTGCTATTCTCATTTTTGCTGCTTCCAACTCTATAACCCGTCGCTTAACGGAAATCGGTGCAGCCAATTTAATCGAGGGTAGAAACGCTATTTCTTTTTGTAATGTTTTGTTTGTAGGTAATCTCTGTGCTTTACTAGCATTACTAGCTATTTATGCCCAAGAATGGAATTTTCAGGCTCTGAAAAGATTATCTTTCTCTGATTGGATGGGATTATTAGCCATAGCCACATTATCAGGCGCATTAGCTCCATCACTTATTTTTATGGCTCTTGAGCAGACAGCCGTTAATAATGTAGTCTTAATAGGCAGAATTGAGCCACCTTTAGCTTTAGCTTTATCTATTCTAATTCTCAAAGATAGAGTTAATCTCTGGGTAATAGCAGGGGCAATTATCTCTTTTGTTGGTGTAGCTTTAACCGTTGTCCTACAGACTCCCTATGAGAATATGGTGGAAATGGCAGGGTTTAGTATTGGTAGAGGAGAGTTAATGGCAATAGGGGGAGCGATCGCCTTAGCTATTGCTACTATTATTAGTAAAGTTTCCCTTGCTCAAATCTCTTTAGGTATCTTTACTATTTTCCGTACAGCCATAGGCACAGTTATTTTCTTTTTAGTAGTTATTAAATTATTTGGTGCGATGCACTTTATCGATGCTTTTTCTCCTTTTGTTTGGCAATGGATGGTAATTTATGGTGCAGTAATTGTGGTGGGTGGACAACTAGCTTGGTTTAAGGGTTTAAAAACCACTAACGCTGCGGATGTTTCTTTAGCTAGTTCCATTAGTCCTATCGCGGGTATTTTAGCTGCTTACTTTATTTTAGATGAAGCTCCTACCATAGCTCAATACATTGGTGGTAGTGTAATTATTATGGGGATTATTCTCAATCAAATTGGGGTATCTAAACAAGAAAGGGAAACTAATACAGCAATGAAACAAAGAAATCAGGATATGGAAGTAGGTTTTAAAGGGATTTGAGTTAGTGGGTAGTGGTTAGTAGAGACGTAGCATGCTACGTCCGTACAGTGGTTAGTGGTTAGTCAACTTAGTCGATCTTGATTTTATGCAGATTACTCAATGTCTTCATACAGCTCTTTTAGTGACCGATTTAGCTAAAGCAGAAGAATTTTATAGTAGTATACTAGGCTTATCTAAATCAGAAAAGCGATCATTCAAATTTGCTGGAAGCTGGTATCAAATCGGAGCATATCAAATTCATTTAATTGTTAATCCTGAATTTACCAACCCAATATTTAATCCAGATAAATGGGGACGTAATCCTCATCTAGCTTTAGCAACAGACAATTTAGCGGAAGTAATATCTACGTTGCAAAATCATGGTTATCCTGTGCAAATGAGTTCATCTGGTCGTGCTGCCTTATTTACTCAAGATCCAGATGGTAATATCATCGAAATTAGCCAGATTTAATCTTTTTTTGCAATTCTATGTCTCAAGAAATATGGCAACAAAAGCAGATAGTTACTTGGAGTCAAATTTTACTGGATAGTTTCTCCCACTTATTCGGTTCAGAATTAATAGCTAGAAACGGTACTCCTATCGAGCAAGCAAAATCTCTATTTTTTGCTCCTTTTGTCGTTGTTTCTCATGGCACAGAAGCAGATCCCATTCTTAATTATGGTAATCAAATAGCTTTGGAACTTTGGGAAATGAATTGGTCAGACTTTACTCAAACTCCATCCCGCTTAACTGCCGAACCCATAAATAGAGAAGAAAGACAGAAAATGTTACAACAAGCAGCTAAAAAAGGTTACATAGATAACTATTCTGGCATCAGGATTTCTAGGACTGGTCAAAGATTTTTAATTCATCAAGGAACTATTTGGAATTTAAGCGATCGACACAATAATAACAATAATAATTGTGGACAAGCTGCTACTTTTTCCCAATGGAATATGATATAGCGATTCTCGAATTAGTGAAATACACCTCGGTTAACATAAGTTCGGAGTTCGGAAAATTTGGTACCTCACCTATTTGAGAAAGGCTATAAGCAACTAATTACTAAACTACTAACCCTTCGGGTTCAGCATTCGCTCATGAGGGTTTCCCCCAAAACCGCGATGCTTCACTACTAACTACTTTATTTTTTGCCTTGAGAAAAACGAGCATAATAAATTAACTGTTTATTCTCTTTATGGGTTCGACTATAAATACACCGAGAAGATTTGAGATTTTTTAGACAAATCTGAATCATAGAAATGGGACGATTGAGCTTACGGCTGATTTCCTTAGCAGAAATTCCCTGGGGATGATCCATAATCAACTGAATGACTTGCTGTGTAGTCGTAAGACCTGGTGTAGGAGTAACAATTCGGATAGACAAATTTGTATCTGGAATAATCTGCCCATCTATAGTTCCCAATTCTTTGTTTAAATTAACTTCTAAAGAACAGTTAAGATAAGGAAAGAACGAACACAAATACAAAACTATGGCGACCATTGCAGTTATTGACTACGATATGGGGAATTTACACTCTGCTTGTAAAGGACTAGAAAAAGCAGGGGCGAAACCTCTAGTTACTGATTCTCCTGAAGATATTGCTAATGCGGATGCCGTAGTCTTGCCAGGAGTGGGTTCGTTCGATCCTGCGGTGCAGCATATTAGAAGTCGTAGTTTAGAAATCCCGATCAAAAAAGCGATTGATAGTGGTAAGCCTTTTTTGGGTATTTGTTTAGGACTACAAATCTTATTCGATGGTTCAGAAGAAGGTCAAGAACCAGGTTTGGGTATTATACCCGGGATGGTGCGCCGTTTTCGCTCAGAACCAGGAATTACTATTCCTCATATGGGTTGGAATAAATTAGAAGTTGTTCAACCTCATCTTTCCTTATGGCAAGAATTACAATCTAACCCCTATGTATATTTTGTGCATTCATATTATGTAGAACCTAAAGATCCTCAAGTTAGTGCAGCAATGGTAACTCACGGTTCTCAAACAGTAACTGCTGCGATCGCTCGTGATAATATTATGGCAGTTCAGTTTCATCCCGAAAAATCTGCTGATAACGGACTCAAAATCTTAGCTAATTTCGTTAGTTCGATTAAAAGTAAAGTCGCTGTTTAACTTCAGGCTTAAAGTCAACACAACCATTAAAGTATTTCAGATTAGATCACAGCGATCGATATCATCGTAATCATCTTATCTAAATACTTTCGGTAATAACTGTCCCATCTTCTTGAATCCAAGCTAGATTTTTGATGCGACAACTATGAGCATATTCCTTAATTTCTTCAGGAGAACGTCCACCCAAATCTAATTCTACTCTAACAGTGGGTTGGGCATTACGCAGTTTTTGAGCGTGGATAAAAGCAGTACCGTTAGCTTGAGGAGTTTGGGGAATCACTAACCAATCACTAGCTAGGGTTTGTTGAGGTAATGTACCTGTAGGTAATAAACAAGAGTGTAAATCTTCTATATTGAAGGCAAACCCAATACCAGGAGAAGTTTCTCCTTGAGGATGATAAAGTCCCAGTAGTCGATCGTAACGTCCTCCTTGTCCAATAATATGGGATTGATTACCTTGATAGCTAACAACTTCAAAAACGATACCAGTGTAGTAATCAAGAGTTTGGACTAAACTTAGATCGAGAGTTATAAGAACTGGAGAGCTATGAGCGAGCAAATCTACCAAAGATTTTAAATTATTAACTATGGTTTTGGCTGTATCGTCCAAATCTAGATGAGCAACCTTAGCTAGTACCTCTTTGGGTAATCCCCGCAGATCGAATAATAATAAAGCCTGTTCCTTTAATACTGGTTCAAGAGGCAGATTTTCTAGGGTAATACGATCGAGATTAGCCAAACAATAGCGTACTTGTTGCCTTAGAGAAGTGGGAAAAATATTTAAAAGCGATCGAGTTAAACCTGCATCCCCTAAGAGAAGATGCCAATTTTGAATACCTAAATCCTCTAAACAGTCTGCTAGCAGTAACAGAATTTCTGCATCTGCTAATACTCCCCCAGCAAACAGTAATTCTACCCCTGCTTGATAAAATTCTAATTGACGACCGTGACGATTTTGGGATGGATTCCGAAAGACATTTGCTCGGTAACAAAGGCGTTGAGGATAGGTATTGCCAGCCATGCGGGTGACGGCTGCACGAGCGATAGAAGCTGTCAACTCTGGACGTAATCCGAGGGTTTTCTCCGAATTATTCTGTAGTTGAATAACAGTGGAAGGTTTAATTGCGCCACCAGCAGTTAAAGTATCTAACCATTCCAAAGTAGAAGTTACAATGCGCTTATAGCCCCATTTCTGGAATTTTTCTTGAAGGCGATCGTTAATCCAACATTTTTGAGCTACCTCTAAAGGAAATAAATCTCTGGCTCCGGCTGGGGGTTGATGAATCATTGGCAATTATTAAAAAGAATCAACAGGCTACTACTGATGTTCTCTTGTTATCTTACTTTTTTTTGGTTCCGAATAAACCGCCAAAAATACTTCCGCTTGAAGATTTAGCTTGAGATTTACCTCCATAGCTAGAAGTAGAAGATTTAGATTTATTTTTGTTATTACTTTTATTAAGTTTGTCTAATAATTGTTTACATTCGATGACTACTGGATCTTTAGGGTTAGCATTCCAAGCTTTATTAATATGAACTTTTGCCATCGTTAGCTGATTTTGCTTTAAATAAGCTTTTCCTAATAACCCATGAGCAGTACTATGATTTGGATCGATTTTTAAAGCTCCTCTCAATTCAGAGATTGCCATAGCATAGCTATTTTTGGACATATACTCTTGAGCGCGTCTAATAAAGGAATCTATTCTCGACTTGGCGATTAATTCATCATTGTTTTCCTGAGAAGTTGCCTTAGAATTCTCTTGATTAGTAGATGGGACTTTTTGCTCGCTTTGGCTTTTGATGGTTTTAGCAGGTGTTGATTTTTCTCTTCCGACGGTTTGTCCCTGGCTTAGCATTAAGTAAACTAAATTAAGTTCACTAAGTTGAGCAATATACTTTGTTGCCTCCTCTAGAGATTTGTATTGTTCTTTAACGATATTTTTAACTAGCTTATTGTAAACAAGTTCTAGTTTATTGCCAGACTGTAATAACTCTTTAGCTGATTCGCTAGCAATAGTGACTCTATCTGTCTTTTCCGCTAAACGATTGCCGATTTGAGTTAAAATCAACTGATATTCAGAATAAGTATTTTTTTGCGATATTTTTTTGTAGGCAGGATTAACTAATTTAGAAAGAAGATCGCTAGCTAGTTTCTTTTTGTCTGTGTCAGCTTTACAAGTGTCGGGATGCAATTTTTGAGCAATTTTGAGATACTGACGGCGAATTTGCTTAGTATCGGCATTGAGGGGGACTCCCAAAATAGCATGATAATCAGTAATATTTAGTTTAAAAAGTCCGTTTTTAATATCAAAAGACATAGAGAAGATATAGACTTATTATTTGGGTTAAGCTAGATAATTTTCTAGATAAAAATCAACAACACATGCACTTATAATTCCCAGAAACGTATCTCAAATATCAGAATCTAGTAAAAATATAAATTTATAAATTCTATGAACTTTCCTAACTGGATTACTGTTTCTCGTCTTTTCGGGCTGCCCTTTATTCTTTACTTTCTCAGTTATCCCACACCCCAACATCTTTGGCTATGTACCATTATTTTTCTGCTAGCTGCTGGCACAGATTGGCTAGATGGCTATGTGGCTCGTAAATTAAACCAAGTAACTGAATTAGGCAAATTTCTCGACCCTCTAGTGGATAAATTATTAGTACTAGCTCCCTTACTCGGATTAATTCAATTACAACAAGTACCAGCTTGGGGAGTATTCCTAATTTTAGCGAGAGAATTAGCGATCGCGGGGTGGAGAGTCAACCCAAAATTGACTGGAAATAACCAAATCCAAGGTGCTAATCTTTGGGGTAAGCTGAAAACGGTTACTCAAATAATTGCGATCGCCCTCTTAATTGCCCCCTTATCTACACCTTGGTATTTAGTCGGTTTAGTTATTTTTTGGCTATCAGTACTGCTAACTCTAATCTCTGGCGGGATTTATATTTATTCGGCTATTGCTGCTAATATTTCCTCATCCACAGAAAAGTCAATCTCTGCTCGATCTCGTCCTGAAGCTAAATAGTCATTTTGGAAAGAATCTTTCAAACCAGACACAAGATCGTATTCTGGTTGCCAATTTAATTCCCTCATCGCTTTATTCACATCAGCGAAAAAGTGCTGGAGACGCACAGGAAAAGCTTTGCGCTTACCAAAATTAAACTTAGTTGGGTCGTAATAAATAATTTTAACTTCCTCCGCCGATTTACCCGCAGCTTCTGCACAAGCCAGAGCCAACCCTTTAAAAGTAACATAGCGATCGCCAGAAATATTGTAAATCTGACCAATAGCTTTAGGATTACCTAAAACTGCTGCCATAGCCTTGGCTAAATCTTGGACATGACCAAACTGAGTGATATGTAAACCCTCACCAGGTATTAAAATCGGGCGATTTCTGATAAGGCGATCAAAAAACCAAGCTTCTAAATCATTATAGTTTTTTGCCCCATAAATATAGGTAGGACGAATAGAAGTCCAAGGAAGAGAAGATTTTGCTAGATAATCTTCTGTGTGGTGTTTACCTTTATGGCGACTATTAGGATCGACTGGATCGCCTTCTCGGTGAGGCATTTGCTCTGATTTAAGATAAACTCCTGCCGAACTAACATAAACAAAATGTTGGATTTTATCCGAGAAAATTTCGGCTAAAGGTTTAGTATCGCTTAATTCCCGACCATTATTATCAAAAATAGCGTCAAAACTTGACCCTGCTAACTTAGTTTTAAGTTGTTCTGCATCTTTGCGATCGCCTATTATTTGGCTTACTCCTTCCACTGGTGAAGGATTATTACCGCGATTAAACAAGACTACTTCATGACCCTGTTCAACTAAAATTTTAGTTAGATAGATCCCAATAAAACGGGTTCCCCCCATCACTAGAATACGCATCTTTTCCTTAATTATTTAGGTTAAAATCCTGATGTGGATTAATAATAAAGTTGGAAAATGAAGTACTCCAACCTGCTTCGCGAGGATTGGAGTATCCAAAACCTCACTCAACTCAGGGACGGTTTTATTCGTCCTCGGAGCTTCCCGTTTCATCGGCTTCTGCCTCCATGCAGCAAGCTACATC
>JBFRWE010000177.1:0-15963 GCA_051439345.1 Xenococcaceae cyanobacterium | reverse complement strand
GGCACTAAAACTCCATTCCTAGCGGGTAGAGGCTCACTAACTTCAGCCTCATTAAGCTTGAACTTAAATCCCTCGCCAACAGATAAACGAGTAATACTAATGGTATCACCTAGTAGGGTGTCTACCTGACCAAGCTCAATATCTTCATCTTGAATTGTTTGTGTAATAGTATGATATTTGAGCAGTTTAGTCAGATTGTCGGGTTGAAGCAGTTGAGTACGAAGCTCAGCAGGTAACTCCTGAAAAGCTCGATCCGTAGGTGCCAAAAAAGTGACTTGGTCTTGTTGGAGAACTGTGGCAGTAGAATTGTTGCTTAATAAAAAAGTAATAATTTCAAAATTATCATTCATTACCAGCATCTCGAAGACATCAGGATTGTCTTCCGATTGCAGCAGAAAAGCCGTGGGATTAAAAAAACTGGCGGAAAAAGGATAAAATTCTTGAGCCTTAATGGCGTTATTGAGCCAGAATAAGCTCACACCAATAGTCAAACCGAACACCAATTTTACTAGTAAATTTTGCCGTTTCATTGGTTTAGCCTAAGTAAATAAATGGATTGAGAAACTAGATGAAAAGCCTAATCTAAGGTCAAGTTTAAGCAGGGAACAAGTACTCAAAATAAAACGAGTCAGAGATTTTTTAAGTTTAACTACTCTGCCATTAGAACCAATTAGCAAGAGTTAGCCTAAATTGAACCTTAAATAATATTTTGTTAAACTTAGAAATATTTTTACCCCTTCTCAAAGTCCCCATATGTTAATAATAAAGATCATTTTTATTCTGTTTGATTCATATATAATACAATATTTTCTTCTTTAATTTAATCTCCAAGCTTTTTGGGTAACAAAATGATAAATATATATCGTAATTATTAGTTTTTTGTAAAGAAATTGTATAGGCAAGCTCCTGCTTAATTCATTAATTACAATTCGTCTTTTAGGAATAGTTTCTTCTCAATAAAACTTAGAAAAAAACAGGAAATAATTAAGTTTTAAAATTTAAACTACCAGAACGATAAAACTTTACCCGCCTTTACCCCTATGGATTGTGCTGACTTTTCCAGTTAAGCCCGAAACTAAGGCTAGAAAGGCATTATAGGCTTGAGGGAATTTTCAGGTATAGTAGAGAAAATTTAGAGAGTGCAGGTTAGCAAATGTTGGAGTGGTGGGTCAAAAATTTTACAGATGCTAAACTCAGCTAGAATGTAGGCTCTCAACAGTAAGAATCGTGATAGGGACAATTGTGCAGCGATCGCTAAAAAACCTAATCTCTTTAGTAAAGCTAGAAGTAAACTCTTGGACAATAGAAGCTCGTCTTTTGCATTGGTTAACTTTTCTGTGGCTGTTTATTGGTTTAATAACTTTAGTCTCTGCTTCCTATCCAGAAGGAATAATCAATAACAACGATGGGTTCTATTTGTTGAAACGGCAACTAGTAGGAGTAATAGTTGGTTTGATTGGCTTTACTATTCTGGTGCGGAAACCCCTCAAAAAAACTTTACGATTTTCCCCGTGGATGGTTTTATTCTTTTTGGTGCTAATTATCCTGACTTTAGTGCCTGGTTTGGGTAAAACTACTTTAGGAGCTAGTCGTTGGATTGGTATTGGACCCTTTTCCCTTCAACCTTCAGAATTAATTAAACCATTTTTGATCTTGCAAGCAGCCTATATATTTGCCAAATGGAACAGGCTCAATAATAGTGTCCGTTTAATGTGGTTACTAGTCTTTGCTTTCATTTTACTGGGAATTTTAAAACAGCCTAACTTGAGTACAACAGCGTTGTGTGGCATGAGTTTGTGGTTAATTGCTGTTGCTGCGGAGTTACCTTGGACTCACTTATTAGTCACAGCCATAGGTGGCTTAAGTTTAGCGATATTTAGTATTCGTTTAAATCCTTATCAGTGGGATCGGATTGTTTTCTTTCTTGACCCTTGGCAAGATTATCAGGGCAAAGGCTATCAGTTAATTCAAAGTTTACTAGCGATCGCCTCTGGAGGATTTTCTGGTGTAGGGTTTGGACTTTCTCAACAAAAATTATCTTATTTACCTATTCGTTCTACGGACTTTATTTTTGCTGTTTATGCAGAAGAATTTGGTTTAATTGGTTGTTTTCTGCTATTATTACTCATAATTGGCTATGGTACTCTAGCTCTGCGAGTAGCTGTAAAAGCCCATCATCCTATCCCCAGATTGATAGCCATTGGAGTCATGGTGCTAATGGTAGGACAATCACTCATTAATATTGGCGTGGCAGTGGGTTCTTTACCCACCACAGGTTTACCCTTACCTTTCTTTAGCTATGGTACTAATTCGATGATTGCTAGTTTACTGCTAGCAGGATTATTAATTAGAGTAGCCAGAGAAAACGCTCAAGCAGAAGTAATCCCTATTATGGACAGCAAGAATAAACTTAGTAAGTAAGTTATTAAGTTTATATAATGAGAGGAGCAGAGGAGCAGGGGAGCAGAAGTTTCTCGGTTTACTACTAACAACTAACAACTGATTACTTAAAAACCAGGGGGGATAAGAACTCGATCGATAGGGACTATCACCCCATTGCTAGCAGGTAGGGGATCGGTGGCGATCGCATCATTTAGCTTAACACCATATTTATTACCTACAGGGAAACCAGTGATAGTAATAGAATTGCCTAGTAATGTATCTACTTGGCGACGCTTAATATCTTCATCTTGGATTGCTTGCCCAATAGTATGATATTTGATCAGCTTACTCAAATTTTCTGGTTGAGATAGCTTGGCGCGAACATCCGAAGGTAAAGCCTGAAAAGCTTTATCTGTAGGTGCGAGAAAAGTCACTTCATTTTGCTCAAGAGATTTTGCCGTAGCATTCTCTCTTAATAAAAAAGCAATAATCTCAAAATCCTCATTCATTGCCAGCATACCCATAACATCGGGATTTTCTTCCGATTGGTAAAAGCTAGCCACAGGATTAAAAAAACTAGCGGGAAAATGATAAAACTCCTGAGCCTTAATTGGGTTATAGAACCAGAAGAAGCCCATCCCAATAGTAAGACCTCCAACGAGTTTAAGTAGTAGATTTTGTCTTTTCATTGGTTTAGCCTAAACAAGTCAATGGATTTATATTAACAAGCTATCTTTAATTATGTTAAACTCAGGCTTACATATGCAATCTTATAGTTTTCAAAACTTAGAAAAAATCACCAGACAGGTTCAGGGAGTTATCATACATTGATTCAATTAATTCTCCTCACCCAATAAATAAACCATAATTAAGATAAATACTATTTAAAATTTAGATAGGTTATTTTAGCTAGGGTAAATCATAATTTATCCAAAACAGAATTGGGCTAATTCTGTCAATTCAGGTTACAATCTCGAAACAAGAATGCACAATCCTGGCAACATCGTTGGCGAACGGTATCAAATTCTGCAACAATTAGGTAGAGGAGGATTTGGTCAAACTTATTTGGCGCAAGATATTCAAACTCCTGGAAATCCAAGATGCGTTATTAAACAACTGCAACCCAAATTAACTCAACCTCAAGCCTGGCAAGAAGCCAAAAAGAGGTTTGTTAAAGAAGCTTCTGTACAACAAAGATTAGGCAATCATAACCAAATTCCTCATGTTTTGGCTCATTTTGCTGAGGGACAAGAGTTTTATCTAGTTCAGGAATTTATTGATGGTGAAGAATTACGAGATCTAATCGGGAAACAGCTTTTTAATGAAACCGAAGTTATCGCTTTTTTACAAGATATTTTAAGAGTCTTAATTTTTGTTCACAAAAACGATGTTATTCATCGTGATATTAAACCCTCCAATATAATATATCGTCGCAGCGATCGAAAGTTTGTCTTAATTGATTTTGGTGCAGTTAAAGAGATTACTACCCTCATAAATGACGAGCAAGGGCATACCATCTTAACTCAAACAATTGGTACTCGGGGGTTTATGCCTCCAGAACAAATTACGGGAAGACCGAGTTTTAGTAGTGATATTTATGCTTTAGGACAAACAGCCATTTATGCGATTACAGGGCAATCTCCCTTATCTTGGGAAGAAGATGATAATGGTTCTCAAACAAGTTGGCAAAACTATTGTCAAATTAGCTCAAAGTTAACAGCCATTATCCACAAGATGATAGCTGTTAGATCGATAGAACGCTACCATTCAGCACTCGAAGTAATCTACGATCTTCACCCCTTAACGATTATCGGACAAACGATAGGAGAAAGATATCGTTTAATTCGTTATTTAGGCGGAAAATCTGGTATTTATACTTATTTAGCTGAGAATCTTTGGCGTAAATATCAGTCTCCTTGCATTCTGAAACAAATTAAATTACACGTAGGCGATCCCAACACCTTACAAACAGCAGAACGTCGTTTTTCCAGTGAATTACCAATTTTAGAAAGACTAGGGTATCACGATCAGATTCCACAACTGTTGGATCATTTTGAAGCCAATGAGGAATTTTATCTAGTTCAAGAATATATTAATGGAGAAAGCTTAGAACAAAAGCTCAACAAGAATCACCATTTAAGTGAAAAAGTAGTGATTAGCTTACTACAAAATACCCTCTTAGTCCTGGCTTTTATCCACAAACACCGCGTTATTCACCGCAATATTAAACCCTCTAACTTAATTATTCGTAATACTGATGAAAAAGTTGTTTTGATTGATTTTGGTGTGTTGCACGAAATTGCCTCTCTAGCTTCAACTACAACTTTTGCACTAGTAGAAACAACCAAAGCCTATATGCCACCAGAGCAAATTGCTGGCAGACCTAATATTAGTAGCGATCTATATGCTCTAGGTGTCACTGCTATTCAGTGTTTGACAGGTAAACATCCCGATAAATTTCCCAGAAATAAGCAAACAGGAGAAATAGTTTGGCGTGAAGGATTAGAAATCAATCGCAAATTAGCCAAAATGATAGATAAGATGGTTTGCTTAGATGTAGGTAAACGTTATCATTCTGCGGAGTTAATCTTAGGAGAACTCCACAAACTTAATCCTGATTCTACTAGTTATATTCCGAGTCATTCTAGTGGCTATGATGGGGGTAGAATTATCTATTCTAATCAAACGAGTAACTTAGATGAAACTCCAGTAGCAGGAAATAAAAAAATTGAATTAATTCAGCTGGCGATCGCGATCGCGGGTATGATATCTCTAATGGCTAGTTTAGAGTTTTTCTCTCCTACCCTCAGACCTTTTTACTACTGGAATCAAGGTAAGCAGATCTTACCTGAAAATCCAGAAATAGCCTTACAAAAATTTCAACAATCTATCGATATTCAACCGAAAAAAGCTCGCTCTTGGCAAGGAAGAGGAGATGCTCTTTATAGTCTAGAACGGTTTGATGAAGCTTTAGCAGCCTATGAAGAAGCAATTGAATTAAAAAATAACAATTTTCAGGCTTGGAAAGGAAGAGGAGATGCTCTTTATCGTTTAGAGCGTTTTTCGGGAGCTTTAGCAGCTTACAAAAAGGCATTACAGTTAGAACCAGCTAATGCAGCTACTCTCAATCGTAAAGGTAGAGCATTATATAAACTAGAAAATTATCAAGAGGCTTTGCTAGCTCAGGAGGAAGCACTTAAAATCGCTCCTGAGAATGCCCAATATTTAAGCGATTTGGGAACAGCTTTAATTGGTTTGGGTCAATACGCGGAAGCTCTAATTGCCTATAATAAAGCCCAAGTCATTGAACCGCGCAATCCTCAACTGTGGCAAAACAAAGCTCTGGCTTTACAATATCTGGGTCGTCCTCAAGAAGCAAATCGTGTTTACCAAGAAGCATTGAGAACTTACGATCGAGTTTTAAAAGATGAGCCAAATAACGTTATTTCCTGGATCGATCGAGGTAATGTATTAAGTAAGTTAAGACGTTTTGATGAAGCAGTTACTTCTTATCAGCGAGCCATCAAAATCAAACCCAATTCTCATTTAGCCTGGGTAGGTAAAGCTAATGCTTTATTTGCTCTTGGCAGACATCCAGAAGCTTTATCTGATTTAGAAAAAGCGTTAGAAATTAAACCAGATTCCTATATTATCTGGCATAATAAAGGCTCTTTATTAAAAGATGGACTAAAAGATTCCTTAGCAGCAGTCAAATCTTACGATAAAGCGATTGGTATTAATCCTAGCTTTTATCCTGCTTGGCGCGATCGAGGTTTTGCGCTTATTCAAAATAATCAATCTTCTGAGGCAATTAAATCATTTAGAAGGGCAATTACTATCAAATCTAAAGATTATAGATCTTGGGTTGGTCAAGGTATTGCTCTTTCTTCTCTTAATAGAATCGATGAATCTCTAGCTGCTTTTGAACGGGCTCAAGCAATTCAACCACAAGATCCTTTTGTGTGGATGAATAAAGGCACAGCTTTAGAAAAAGCACAAAAATATCCAGAAGCTTGTAATGCGTATAGAGAAGTTATAAAAATTGCTCCTGATTTCCCTGCTGCAATTAACGCTATGGCAAGATTAGGTTGTCGGAGAAATTAATTTAGTTGTTAGTTATGAAAATGGAAGTTAAAATCGAAAAATTGCTCGACTTTTCTGATTAACTATTATGGGCGATCGCTTTTAGATAAATTTTGGCAAAACAAAGACTAGATACCCTCTTAGTAGAACTTAAACTCTGTTCCTCAAGGCAACAAGCACAACGATGTATCCGCGCTGGGGAAGTAAGAGTAAATCAGCAACTAGTGGATAAACCAGGAACAGAAATTGATACCAAAGCCAAAATTGAATTACTGGCAAAACCACCCTATGTGTCTCGTGGAGGAGAAAAACTAGCTAAAGCTCTTCAATATTTTGCTATTAAGGTAGAAAATCGGATCTGTCTCGATGGCGGAATTTCTACTGGGGGTTTCACCGACTGTTTACTCAAAGCAGGAGCCAAAAAAGTTTATGGTGTAGATGTGGGTTACGGACAAGTAGCTTGGAGTTTACGTCAAGATGAGCGAGTAATTTTAAAAGAAAGGACTAATTTTCGTTATCTTAATGCTACTGAATTATATGGGGAAGAATGTCCAGCAGACTTGGGAATTATGGACTTATCTTTTATTTCCCTAACTAAAGTATTAGAACCTTTATGGAATTTATTAACTGACACAAAAGAGGCTATTTTACTAGTAAAACCCCAATTTGAAGTAGGTCGATCGCGAGTAGGCAAAAAAGGTGTAGTTCGTAACCCGCAAGATCAAGCTGAAGCTATTTTTCAAGTTTGGCAAGCAGCAGAAAAACTAGGATGGCAATATCAAGGGTTAACTTGGTCGCCAATTACGGGCCCTGCTGGTAATATAGAGTATCTACTCTGGCTCAGTAATAATTCTCCCACCCAAGCTATAGATTTAGAAGCAATTAAGAAAATTACTAGTCAAGCTTTGGCATCTTTATCTACCTCTTAAAGTTGATATGCCAGATAAACAAAAAATTTGGCTATTTTGGCAAGCATATTTAGCAACATTGCCCGAACATCACCCCCATCGATTTAATCCTTTACCTGATGCTTGGAGTTTTGGTAATAATGTTCAAATAGCTGATAAGTTGGGTGATTTAGTAGCCAAGGGAATTAAAACTGCAACCTGTAGCCGATATCTTGGAGAAAATATCTTGGATAACGCGGGATTAAGTATCATATTGAATGGCGATGAAAACCCACTTTGCATCATAGAAACTTACCAAATTACCGTTCGACGCTACCGAGATATTGATGAAGAATTTGCAATAGCTGAAGGCGAAGGTGATTTAAGCTTGGATTATTGGCGAAAAGTTCATTGGAACTTCTTTGCCCATGAAGCAGAAAAAGAAGATTATAAGGTGAGCGAAGATATGCTTCTAAGTTGCGAACAGTTTCGTGTTATCTATAAGAAATAATCAGGCTAATTCTCTCAAAACATTACCATTCTCAATCCCTAGTTATTCTCGATCGCTTCATAAATTTAGATTAAAGCAAGAAACAGGAATTGATTAACATGCGCCTCGAACACTTGTGCGATCTTGAACTATTCTACCGAGAGGAATCACTCTACCAGGGTAAGTTTGTTGTGGCTCGTCCCTATGAATCTCAAGAAGCGGAAGCTTATGGTGAGGGAGATGGCTGGGTAAAAGGGGAACGACTTAAAGGAACTGCACGCTGGGTTAACCATCCTCATTGCCGTAGTGATGGTGTTTGGCTACCTAATCTACATGGTGTTATCCAGACAGAAGATGGAGCAAGCATCTTGTTTAGTTTACAGGGTCGCACAAAATTTACAGCAGAAGGTAAAGGACATCAACTTTTGAATACCATATTACAAACGGGAGACGAACGCTATCAATGGCTCAATGATAGTATCTGTGTCCTTGAGGGAGTGATTGAAGGCTTCGCAATGCAAGCACAAGTTTTTCAATGTATTAATGAATCGATCTAATACTAAATCCAGTTTAGATAGGATACTTAACGGCTAGGAAAGTCAGAAGTCAGAAATCAGAAGTCAGAAAGGTTTTAGCCAAATTTGTCAAAGTATACTTTGATAATCGGATTTAGTATAATCCATAAAAGCGATCACGCAGTGCCAGGCTTCGCCTGATCGCTTATCCGAGAAACGCTAATATTTAAAATGACTAGTACTTACTACTAATTACTTAATTTTTTAGTAATCTATCAGGATTTAGTATTACCTTGGAACTTTATCTTAATTTCCGTAAAGCAATCTACCAAGCTTGTATCGATCGAGCTATCTTATTTTCTTTGATTGGTGGAGTTTTAATGGGTTTAACTCCTGCACCTTTTAATGTTTGGGGTTTAGCTTGGATTGGATTAGTTCCTCTTTGGTTAGTTGTTTTTTCTGGGCAAAAATCTTGGCGAAAAGTAATATTTTCTGCCTTAGCTTGGGGTTGTGGCTATCAGGGTTTAGCTTTATTTTGGATTACTGGAGTTCATCCCATGACTTGGATGGGAGTCCCCTGGCTTGCCAGTTTAGCCATTGCTATTTTTTGTTGGTTATTCATTACTTTTTGGGGTGTTGGCATAGTTATTGCTTGGGCAATAGGCATAAATTTAGTAAAAAAAATAATTAGTCGAAAAACAGATAATATCAATCCTATTTTTAATATTTTATTAGGGATTGCTCTTTGGTGTAGTGTTGAAACTTTGTGGAGTCATACCCCGTTATGGTGGAGTCCTCTAGCTTATACTCAAAGTCCTGACAATCTAGCTATTTTACAGTTAGGTAAACTATCTGGCTTTTCTACAGTAACGGCAGCTATTATCTTAGTTAATGCTTTACTAGCAGAGGCAATTATTCAAACCAAAAAGACTAAAACTCAAGCAATAATCTCTCTAAGTTTGCCTATTAGTTGCTGTTTACTATTACATCTAATTGGTTTGGGGATGTATTCCTTTCCTCTTCATAATCCTCTTCAGCCTCTTCCTACTTTAGCCTTTGACAATTCTCTTAAAGTCGGTATTATTCAAGGGAATATTCCCAACAAAATAAAGCTTTATTCGGCTGGTTGGCGAAAAGCATTAGAAGGTTACACCAATGGCTATCTGAGATTAGCAAATCAAGGTGTAGATGTAGTTCTTACTCCTGAAACAGCTTTACCTTTTTATTGGCAGAATATTATTAATAGTGATAATTCTTTTTATCAGGCAGTTTTAACAAAAAAGATTCCTGCTTGGGTAGGTGCATGGGGAAAACAGAATAACAGCTTTACTAATAGTTTATTTACTCTGACTGGGGACGGAAAAACTTACAGTCGCTACGATAAATATAAATTAGTTCCTCTGGGAGAATATATACCCTTTGAATCGGTTTTAGGTGGAATAGTCGATCGCCTTTCTCCTTTGGAAGCTCACCAAGCAGCAGGAAAATTCGATCAAATTTTCGATACGCCTTTAGGTCGTGCTATTGTTGCTATCTGTTACGAATCAGCATTTCCTCAGCACTTCCGTCGTCAAGTCGCAGAAGGAGGAAAGTTTATCATTAGTTCTGCTAATAACGCCCATTATAGCAAGACTATGCCTGCCCAACACCATGCTTTAGATGTAATGCGAGCCATTGAAAGCGATCGATGGGTAGCAAGAGCAACTAATACTGGCTATTCCGCAATTATCGATCCTCACGGTAGAACTCTCTGGATATCCCAGATCGATCGCTATGAAATTCATGCAGGTACTATCTATCCCAGAGACACTAAGACTTTATATGTGCGCTGGGGCGATTGGTTAACATCGGTTTTATGGCTAGTAGTTATTTATTGGTTTTTGCTGATTATTTTTAGGTAAAGGGTAAAGCAAGTTCAAAACCTTTTGACATCAAGCCTTCACACAAGTTTACAACCAATTACCAACTAACACAAAAGGAGCCCAGTAATAGGGATGGCGATATTGAGATTCGGAGGTGTGGAGTAAAGTTAGTTGAGCTTCTCTCAAAGCTTGAGCTTTGCTCATTTGGCTGTCTTTAGCTAAATTTTGGTAAAAATAACCCATCAACTCTGCTGTAGCTCGGTCATCAGCAGCCCACAAAGTAGCGAGAGTACTACGCGCTCCTGCTCTTACCGCTACCCCAGCCAATCCTAACACTGCCTGATTATCTCCTTCTGCTGTATTACAAGCACTAAGTACTAGTAGTTCAATAGGAGGAGTATTGCCAAGATTACGGACTCTGAGTAAGTTGTCTAACTGATTGACGTTAATTACTTCGTTACCTTGTTCATCGCCACTAACGATAAATGTACGATCGGAAGTAGAACCAAATTGACCATGAGTTGCTAAATGCACTACAGGGAAATCAACTTCTCTGAGTTTTTCTTGCAATTTATTTTGAGTAAACTCTTGATTGAGTAAAATTTCTGAATCGCCAAATATTGCTTTAATTTGGTTTAATTCTGCTTCTACTTGCGGAATAGGAGGAAAGTTAAAGCGAGGAAATTCTTTAGTTACTCCTGCTGCCAAAACTTTGAGGGGTTTTCGTCTGAGGGGACGAGGTGAAGTTAATTGTAAACCAGAAGTAAGAGCTATGTTGTAGTCTTGTTCAATGAGATATTTTTCTCCATCGTGAAGTAAGGACATGGGTATATTACGTAAAGGACCATCTAAGACAAAAACTAGGGTTTTAACCTGATTTTCTTTTAAGTCTTGAGCGATGGGTGCAATTAGCCAATTGTATAGTTGTTGTGATAAGGGTAAGATATTTTCAATCAGAGATTGTTGTAAATTCTGTTGTAATCGCTGTTGCTGTTCTGGATTACCCCTTGCTCCGATCACTTCCTCGGCAAAACCAGGATTACTAAAAGTCTGACGACGCAATTGTTTTATATTAGCTTGGACTTCTTCTTGAGAGATATTAGCTGAGTAGTGGCGTAAATCTTGCCCAGGAATAGTGGCAATTACTTCAATTCGCTCGTCTAAAATAATGGGATAGATAACTGCTGCTTGTTGATCTACTTCATCAATAATTACTGGTTCTTCTGCTACTGGAGAACAAGGATCGCGGAAAAAGTTATCTATTTCGGCAATTTGTAAAGACTCAAGCACATCACGAGCTTTATTTAATTGTTGAGTATCAGAATCAGATTTCAGGAGCAAGCTAACGTATTCTCGGAAAATCGGTTCTACAGGAGTTGTGGCTAAATCACTTCTGAGGGCTTTGATAGTATTAAAAGAAGCCTCATAAGCTGCGATCGCTTGTTGTCTTTCTCCTTGTTTGGCTAAAATTCTCCCTAGTTGTCTATTCCAACGGTAGGCAATTTCAGGATATTCAATGGCTGGAGCTAACTGTAAAGCTTGCTCTGTTAGTCTTCTGGCTTCAGGATATTTTTGTTGTTTTTCGTAAAGTAAACCCAAATAGCCATTAGCTTCTGCTTCTGCGGGAATATTATTAATTTGACGAGCTTCCTTAATTGCGGTAGCTAGATAAGTAGCAGTATTACTGTTAATCTTGCCTTGGCGAATTAAACTTTCTGCAAAATTGACTTTGGTGTAAACTCCAACCCGACTGGGAGGTAAGCTATGGAGTTGAGTTTTAATTTTGTTGCTTAAAGTAATTATTTGTGGTTGTAGTTCTTGTGTCAGTTGCACTTGTAGGTTTTCGGCACCATCCCTAATTAAATTCAGAAAATTTACATCGCTAATCCCAAGTTGAGTCCTATTAGCAGTTAATTCTGTGGTAGCTTGCTGCCAAAATTCCCCAGCATCTAGCAAAAGACTGAGATGATTTAACTCGGCTTTTAGAGTATCTAATTCTGATGGGGATGTATCTACTACTTGTTGATAATAATTAATCGCTGGTTGATAGGGAGCTAGGGCTGCGGTAGTTGAAGCATTTTGGTTGGCGATTACATTTAGGGCTATGGTTTGAGGCGGAAATTGATTTTGTTGCCGAAAGGCGATCGATCTGGCAGTATTACCTAAACTGAGTAGGGCTGCTGTTTGCTGGCTAGGGTAGTTAATTTGTTTAGCTGTATCCAGACTAAGAGACAGTAATTCTTGACCTATTTCCAGATATTCACTACGACTAAAATAGTCTCCTAAACGCAGTAAACCTCTAGTTTTATTGAGAGAATCTGGTCGATCGAGAATTGGTTGGAAAATAGTAACTAATTCTGTTGGAGTATGTACACCTCCAGACGAGGACATTGCTAATTCTTGCTCTAGAGGCAGAACTTCTTCTCTTAGTTGTTCGCAGTCATGCTGATTAAACTCAAAAGCTTTCAGCACAGTTTGACAAGATTGGGTATACAATCCTAATCCTTGCTGGGCAGTGGCAGTATTCAATAAACTTTCTGTACTTCTTTGACTATTGCCCGCAGCAGCATAAGCAGCAGCAGCTTGTTTCCATATTTCGGCTGCTTGGTTTAGTTTTCCTTCTTCATACAAACTTTTACCTTGTTGAGCTAATTCTGAAGGTGGAACATTGGTTTTTTGTACAGATAAGGCAGGAAGCCACAAAGTAGTAAGTAAGCCCAAACAAGTATAGAAAGTAATTTTAATTAGATAACGATAAATACGGGGAGGAAAATTAAATAACCTTTTCATAATCTCTAAATAATATTGTTTTAATTTCTGTAGGGACGTTTCAGGAAATGTCCCTACGGGATTCAAAAAGGAAAATATTCGATCGAAAAATAAACACCATTTTCTTGCGCGGTTCTCTCTGTTGAATCTACTTCTACTAGGGGAATACCATAATCTAAACGGGCGCGGAGACGATCGCTTAAAGCTAATTGTATTCCTGCCCCCACAGAAAACAAGGTATCTTCATCTCGTTGCCCAGAATCCCCCCAAACTGTGCCAAAATCAACAAAAGGAATTAAAGAAAAGGCATTTTGGTTATTTGACCAACGATAGAGAGGAATTCTAACTTCCGCCGAGGCAAAAACCCCTTGATCGCCTAAAAGGATATCTTGACGATAACCTCGCACACTATTAATTCCCCCAATACTAAACTGTTCTAAAGGAACAAGTTCGCTAGTAGAAAGTTGTATATCCGATCGCAACAATAAATTAATATCAGATTCAGCATCTAATCTTCGTAACCATTGAGCTTGACCACGCCAGGCAAAAAACCTACTATCAGGGGCGTCATCACTAATCGAGGCATCAAACAAATCTACCCCTACACTAAATTGCGATCGCGCTGCTAAGACACTTTCTCTGGTGCGTTTTGTCCAGTCTTGGAAGAAACGGAATACAGATATCCTCGTTTCCCCATTATCATCAGCACCAGGGGAAAAAGCGGTCGGATCGCCGCCAAGAGTAATTCTATTACTCTGACGAGAAAATTCTAACCCTAAAGCTACTTCTTGAGTAGACCGATCGTTCGCACTAAGGAGAATAGGTTGTCTTAAGATCAATTGATATTGGTCGGTTTTCGATTCAATATCGGCAGTATCAAAAGGTTCTTCGATAATATCGCTATCTACATAACGATATTTAAAGCCTACAGTCCCATTACTAGCGTTGAAGGGAAAAGTATAACTCGCCTCAATATCATTACTACCATCGGTATTTTTATAAATAGTACTCAAGCGATCGCCAAAACCCAGTAAGTTATTATGATTGAGTTCTACACCCCGTTGAAAACTACCCACACTAGGAGTACGGCTATTGTTAGCAAAAATAACAGGCTCAAAAGCATTCGCCTGATTAACTTCTACATCCAACATCCAGCGATCGCGACTAACACCTACTGCCAATTCTGCGGTAAGATTTTCTACTAAAGGGTCTAGCTGTAATAATTGCAGAGCTTCTTGTAATTTCCTGATATTAAAAGGCGTTCCTGTTGCTTTTTCGAGACGAGAACGAACATAATCTTCATTAAGTCTACCGTTCACTGTCACCTCAATATCTTCTAAACTACCTTCAATGATATTGACCTTAACTATTCCCTCCTGAATTTTTTGTAACGGTATTACTGCTCCTGAATTTATATAACCATTATCTGTATATAGTTTGGTTAAGACCGTCTCTACTTGGAGTAACTCAGTAAAAGTAATCGGGCGATCGATATAATCTTGTAAAGCTGCTTCTATTTCTTCATCACTGAATACGGTATTGCCTTCTACCTGAAACTCTTCTACTACAAATGTACCAAGTAAATCTTCTGGTTGTCGATCGGGTAGAGGAGGTGGAGGTTTTTCTAATAAGTCTTCTAAAGGTGGTAAAGTATCTAACTGTGGTGATGGTGGTGTTGGTTCTACAGGTTGAAATGGTGGCAAAGATTCAAGATTGCCATCGCTAGGAACATCTCCAGGGGTATTTTGAGCCAGCCAAAAACCTGGTTTTGTTCCCCCATAACTCGGCAGTTTACTACTGACTAACATTAAAACTGCCAATAAGGTTGTACGATAACTATCTTTTAATATTGCTTGCCAAGATTGCTTCATTGTATGTAGACCAACAGAATAGAGCAGTTGTGGGAGTTAAGAAGTAGGGGGATTCGCTCTTACAGAGGTATAGAATCTTTAGAGAGTACAGTTAGCT
The DNA here is from genome assembly GCA_051439345.1 of Xenococcaceae cyanobacterium. Taxonomy (GTDB): domain Bacteria; phylum Cyanobacteriota; class Cyanobacteriia; order Cyanobacteriales; family Xenococcaceae; genus JASJDJ01. Next base: position 1,007 of record JBFRWE010000177.1, on the reverse strand, counting down.
TGAGAATCAGCAGAACGATGACCACTATTGGGCGTAGGATAAGCCGTTAAAATCACATCCCCATTTTCGAGAATAATTGCACCCCGCGCAGGAATAATATCGTCGATCGACAAAGGTTGGCTACTCTCTACTAAAGTAACTATGTTGCGCTTTTCTTCTTCTTTGTCCGTTATGTCTACCTGAAATTTTTGCTTAATTGCTTCTGGTTGAGCATTAATAGATTCTCCCTCGATATAAATAGCATCGCTGCTAATTGGTGCAGTAGGGTTAGGGGGTATACCACCTTTACCGTTAACTATCAGGGTACTCTTTTCTTTGGCTACACCTTCTGACGAACAGGCTTGGGCAACGATTTGTTCTAAGGCGATGACCTTTTGCGGTGTTTCTATCAATCCCTTACTAATATCTACATCAGGAGTATTGATAATAACTTCTCCATCGATACCACCACTAGCATTAATATCATTGGTAATATCATTTTCGGGACGCTCTTCCAGACCCAAAACCCCATCTGCATTAATAACAATTCTGCCTCCTGTCCCTTCTTGCCCTGCACTAGCCAGAATATCGCTATTTTGATTGAGAGTAGCAATAATTAAATCAGCATCGATATTAATGTTACCGCCATCGGCATCTCCTGTTGCTTTGGCTGTAATTTGGCTATTGTTACGAAGGGAAACGTTGTCATCAATATCTAGCGTGATATTACCGCCAGTTTCTGCTGCTGTCTCTGCTGCTATTGTTCCTCCGTTGAGATTAAGGGAGTCCGCCGTAATTTGTACTTCGCCTCCGCTTCCCTCTCCTGTAGCACTAGCAGTAATCTCAGAATTATCTTGTACTGTTAACTGTTCAGTTTGAAGCTCGATCGAACCGCCATCCGCATTGCCTGTAGCTTCGGCTGTGATTTGGCTATTATTACGGAGGATAATGCGATCGTCTACAATGAGGTTAATATTACCGCCCGTTTCTGCCTCAGTAGATGCGGTTAATATTCCTCCGTCGAGATT
>JBFRWE010000176.1:0-3375 GCA_051439345.1 Xenococcaceae cyanobacterium | reverse complement strand
GTATGAACTCGACTCCATCAAGACGAGCATGTTCAGCAGTGTTGACACTACCCTGTTCCATTCCTTCAATTTGGAACTCATCACCAGCAGATACTTCTACGTTTTTAATTTCTAGGGATGTTTTTGTTTTCTCATCAGCTAAATGACTACCAAGTTCTTGATCTAAATTCCAGGATTTGAGCAGATTGTTGTTTTGCCTAACTTTCATCTGACCAACGCCATCATTTTCATCAAAGTAGTTAACCTTGATAGTGTAAACACCCGTAGAACCAGCAAAATCAAAACTAGCAGTACCAATATCGTCATTATCTCCATCGCCACCATACAGACTAATTACTTTTCCACCACTAGCAAATTGATTGTTTTCTGTGTGATAGTCTCCAGAAAGGTTCATATTTTCTGCCTCAATGAAATACGTATTCTCTGAAGGAGAAGGAGTGTTAGGAGCAGGTAAATTACCTGTCGTAGGAGATTGAGGAATCGATGTACTTTTTAAAAATCCGTCGTTACTTAGAGTAATGCGATCGATTAAAAATCCATCAGAGCGTCCCGAAACCTCCAAACTATATTTAGTGTCATCATTGAGCCAGAGGGACGCACCTATTTGCTCATGATTTATGTCAAAATTATTGCCCCAGGTTAAGTCTCGATCTGAATTACCAAGATAAGTAACAAATTTAACTGGGGAACGGACTACTTTACCTGTATCGGCTTCGACTATTGAGACAAAAGCGTCGTTACCCGTATCTCCTCGCCATTTTTCGTCTTCACTCATGACATTACGCTCGCGAGCAGAATTCATGGCAAGATGATAAGTTCCCGCTTCATCGGTTTTAAAAGTGTAAGATAAAGTCTCTCCGTTATCGACTCCACTGTAGTTACTGCGTTCCCCGTCCCAAAGCACGGTTTCTTGACCGTCTATGGTGACTTTCTTCCATTCTCCTTGTAGCCAAGTATTTTCTGCTTCAATGATGACTTGTCCGTTTTGAGCTTGAAAAACTGGATTATTTGGTGTGGGCTGAGGAGTTGGCGTGGGATTATTTGGGGGTACAGAATCGAAACTAGGAGGATTGTCTTCAAAAAAGGCTTTGGCATCATAAGGATTAGCATTTTCTTGGCCTGTGAGGGCATAGAATAACATTCCTGCATCTGAGGGATCGTTTCTTTTATTGGAGTCGATCATCAATTCTCGCGCTTCTTTAAATACAGGATCGTTTTGGTTATCTAGCCAATTCCAGCCATCGTTATAGAAACCAGGATTTTGATCGTCGATGTCTATAAAGGTAACATCAGGAAAATCCTGCTTTAAGTCTGACCAAGTTCTCGCTTCATCAACTCCATCTCTAGTAATGACATCACGGTTTTCGTTCCACCAAGAATGAGAGAGCAAAGTAATATTCTGGCGGTTTTCAGAGGATGTTTGTTCTAAAGCCCGATAGACTGCTTCCATTGGGCCACCTTCAATAGAGAGAACTTTTTCTCCTGAATTGAAGATTTTAACTAGTTCATCTGTGGTGGCTCCTATATTAGATTGATAATCAAAAGTGTCAACGCCAAGTTTTTCGGCAAATTCAGCCGAGTTACGCATCTTTTCGACTTTAAAATCTTCATTTTTTTCACTTAGATTGTTGCCATAAAAAAATGCTGTATCAGCTTGTAAATTGGCACTATTGACTAACATTGCTGCAACTGGTAAAGCAGCTATATCATCAGGATCGTTATTGTTTCCGTCAAAATGAAATACAATTTTGCCGAATTGATCAATTAGAGAATTCATGTTTGTAGTACTTAAGATAAAGGTAAGATAAATAATTTATCTTGCAATTATTTAGATAACAGAAGAATAATAAAAACTGCTTCAGTGCAATCACTCTAAACTTCAAGTTTTTTTGATATATATATGAGTGATTACACGCATCTAATCAGTGATTTACTATATTTTTATCAGTAAAAGAGTATGAGCAAATAAGAATAAAATATATTATACTACAAAAAAATCGTAGCGGAAAATCAGAAAATATTCTCAATAAGCATAAAGATGAAAAAGATATTAATACTTCAACTACTAACTACTAACTACTAACTTCCACCTTTACTACGGCAATCCAACCATTGTTGTAGAATAATTGCAGCAGCTTGACGATCGATCATGCCCTTATCGTAAGAAGAAAAGCGTTTTTGTGCTTTTAGTTGAGCTTCTGCTTCTACAGAAGTTAGTCGCTCGTCTACATACTCTAGGGGTAATTGTAGTGCTTCAGAAAGTCTACGGGCAAACTTTTGTACTTGCTTGGCTTGAGTTCCAATCGTCCCATCCATAGAGTAGGGTAGCCCAACTACTAAAATTGCTACTTCTCTTTCTTGGACAATTTGTTTGAGTTTAGCTACATCTTCCTGAAAAGAAGTACGCTTAATGGTAGTTAATCCCGTAGCAATTAAGCCCATCCCATCACAGCCCGCTACTCCTACGCGCTTTCTCCCTACATCCAAACCCAAAGCAGAAACTTTTTTCATCAATTAATCTTATTATCTTTATCAAGTCTATAAAACTCCAAACGCCAAATTCCCAATTCCTCTTGTACGGAAACCCGCACTAATCAAACAGTTGCCATTTGGTAACGTATTTAGCTAAATTAGCACTCGGAAGGTGAGAGAGCTAATCTTAAGTAACGCCCTTCTAGAAACCAATAATTGTTAAATATTTGTAATTTAAACCGATCATAAATTAGTCATTGGGAGGACTTAAATATGGCAGCTATCACCATTAATGTTTCAACTGTCAAGCCTTTAGGCGATCGCGTTTTCGTAAAAATTAGTGCCTCAGAAGAAAAAACTGCTGGTGGTCTTTTTCTACCCGATAGTGCCAAAGAAAAACCCCAACTTGGTGAAGTAGTAGCAGTAGGACCTGGTAAACGCAATGACGATGGTAGTCATTCTGCTCCTGAAGTCAAAGTAGGAGATAAAGTTCTCTATTCCAAGTACGCTGGTACAGATATCAAATTAGGTGGGGATGACTACGTATTGTTATCAGAGAAAGACATATTAGCATCTGTTGCTTAAATAAGTTTTTAGCTCTTAGTTGCTAGCTTTTAGTTTTTTTAACTGTTTAAAACCCATCATCCAAGGAAGAAGAAATAGATCTATGGCTAAATCCATTATCTACAATGACGAAGCCCGTCGTGCTTTAGAAAGAGGAATTGACTTACTCGCAGAATCCGTTGCGGTTACTTTAGGGCCTAAAGGTCGTAACGTAGTACTAGAGAAGAAATTTGGCGCACCCCAAATCGTTAATGATGGGGTGACTATTGCCAAAGAAATTGAATTAGAAGATCATATCGAAAATACTGGAGTATCGCTCATTCGTCAAGCTGCTTCTAA
>JBFRWE010000175.1:0-9559 GCA_051439345.1 Xenococcaceae cyanobacterium | reverse complement strand
AAGATTTGACGGTTGAGACGGGCAGAGGAAGCGGAGGAAGCAGAGGAAGCAGAGGGGGAAAAGCCCATTCTTTCGTTCTAACTAGAGTTAAGATTTTCAACTTTATTAAAAACATACACTTGAAAGCGGGGTACGATCTCTGCAGGAAATTTCCAGAGACAGCCCCTTCGGTTGGTGAATCCCTTACTTTAGATGTTATTAGGGGAAAAACGCTTCATCTCATTAATTAAGCGATCGAAATAAGGTGCTAAATCATTTCTTTGGTGTTCTTCAAACTGTTGTAGGCTATAAACTTTTAATTTTTCTAACCCTAAAACCATTGCTGGTAAGGGAACTTTTAGTTCTTGATACAGTTGTTCCATATAGCCTAGACCCGCTTCACTAGTATATTCGGTCGATCGACCTGCAATACCATAAGTAATACAGCGCAAAAAGTGCCAGAAATCTCGCCAACAAGCTTCCGCTCTGGCTGGAGGATATAAATCCCCTCCTGGTTGAGTAATTTGAGGATAGGTAGCTAAAACGTCTCCTCTAGCTTGTGCTACTATCTCTTGTACCTGCTCTCTGAGTAATTTGGCTTGAGCAGTAGATGACGATGTTTGAGGAGCCAAAGTAACAATTTTTTTCAGATCTTCATCGGTTAAATAACGACCTTCGTCGTCAGCTTGCTGAAAAATATTAATTACTTCTGGACTATATTGTTTTTGCCAACTAGCAAAACTAACAATACGCGCTTTGGTGATTAATTCTTTTACTTTATCAGTGAGCATAATTCAGTTATCAGTGATTAGTTAATTATCTATTCCCTACTCTCTGCTCCTTAATAAATCATCCCAGAGTGAATTAACTATTATAAGAAGTGTGAAGTAAAGTAAAGTAAAAATATCATTTTAAAATTACCTTTTATGGATTTAGCTCAAATCAAAACTTATTTAGCCAGCTCTGATTCTCAAGAGCGTATGAAAGCAATTACAGAATTAAGACAATTTGATCCTGAAGTAGCAGTACCTTTGCTGATTGACACTAAAGACGACCAAGAATTTCTGGTTCGTTCTTTTGTGGCTATGGGATTAGGCAAAAAACAAAATGCTGACTCTTTTGCTGCTCTTTTGGAAATGATTAAGTTCGATCGCGATCCTAATGTTCGGGCAGAGGCTGCTAATTCTCTTTCTTTTTTTGGTGTAGTTTCTGCTCCTCATTTAACCTTGATGTTCGATCGCGACGATCATTGGCTTGTCCGTCGTAGTATTTTAGCTGCTTTAGCTGAACTAAAGTGCTTGGAAGAATTATTTGAAGTATGTCTCACTGGGATAGAAGGAGAAGACCAAAGTGTTAAAGAATCTTCTATTAATTGTTTGAGTATGTTGGCTGGTACTTCTAAACAGGACTCAGCTATAGCCAAGTTACTGACTTTAATGAATCATGATTCGTGGCGTATCAGACTACAAGTAGCTAAGTCTCTAGGTAAATTTGATACGGAGCAAGCACAAAAAGCTTTAGAACAAATGAAGGACGATCGAGATCATCGAGTAGTTGGAGCAGTTTTAGAAAGTTTAGTTTAGATAAATTGCTCAGAGCCATTAGTGCATATGTGCTTAATTGCGTCTGTATAAGAGTTCAGAAGGAACATTACTATCGATCGACAGTGTTATATTAAAAAAAGTAACAAAAAAACCGTAGATCATTGACACGGTATCCAAATTGTGAACAAGAACATGGGCGAGGTTTAATCTCTTATGACATTAGTGGGAATGACAAAAGTTACGTTAGAATCTTTGGCAGTAGATTTTTTCCGCCAATCGGCAGGTAAGTGGCATTCTCAACGACGCTACTATACCCTAAATAAAGAGGTGGAACCTCAAGAAGTGGAAACTATTCTCTCGATCGAGTTTTTAGGTCAAGATGCATCAGAATTAATTGAACTCGCTCAATTACATCAGTTAGACAGCAACAATATTCTTGTTTGTGGGACAAAGGTAAATTGGTCAAGTAACTATACGGGTAAGATTCGTAAGCCTTCTACTGGCTCAACTGTGTTTGGAATTTCAGGAAATATTTTATATCGCGATCGCGGTTTTGCTACTTCATCACCAATAATTGCCACTTTTAGTTTTACTAATCCTCAAACTTTATGTTTACGGACTGAATACAATAATTCAGTCTTTCAAGAAGAACTCAAACTAGTTGGGCAAAACTATCGTACCAGACAGACAATTATTTCTCGTGCTGGACAAGAAATAATGATTGGTCAATATCTGGAAAAACGCCAATAAATAAAATTAAGCAACCAAATAAGAAACATTTACTGTTAAGTTCCGTCATAATTGTTAGGTTAAATCAATCAGCATTATGGGGGATATTTTTTGTTTGATTAATTGCTAAAACAAATAGAGAGCAAAATTTGATTAACTTATAAGTATATCTATTATCAAAATCTCCCCAGATCATCCAATTCACTTTGTTGTAAATACACAATTTTGTAAAATTCTAGGTAATAAAAATCATGTCTCTACTACCTACAAAATCTCAAAACTATTTGTCAACTTTACTAAAAACAATTAGTTTACCTTTGGGTATTGCTGTCACTTTGAGTGGTAGTAATGCCAATGCTTTATCTTTTTCTAATCTTAATGAAAGCAATTATAATTCTCTGGATTCATATCAACTAATTAGTCAATATGAACCTCCAGAAGTAATTATTGATGATAATCCCCGCGGTTCTAACCCAAATTCACGACGTAATACCGATACTAGATTTACCTGTGAGCTAAAAAATGGTGAATACACAGTAATGTATCGTCCTGAAAGCAGACCCAATCAAGCTTATCCTTGGGCGACCCCTGGTAACATGGGTGGTGGTTGGACTGCACAAAATCGTTGCGATGAAATTACTCGTAGACTAGAATCTTATCGTGCTGAAGGGTTGTTAGAAATGTCTACAGGGGTGGAAAATGGCTACAATACCATTTGTGTTACCACTCAAGTCGATCCTACCGACTGCAAAATTGTTTTAACAGTACCTCCTGGTCAAGACCCTCAATTAACCCGCGACTTGGTTTTTGATAACTTACTCGTTGCCGATGATGGTCAGCAAACTCAAGGAGTATATACTTATACCAGCAACAATGGAGATATACTTAATCAAATTGGTAATGTGCTTAATGGCTTAGGTGGTAATAACTCTACCTCTAATACTCCTAAATCTCCCGAAAGCATTAATTTACGTCCCTTCCTCGGTCGTGAGGATGGTGGAACAGGAGAACAGTTAGGTCAAAATAAAAAGAGTAAGCCTTCAGTAAACCCTTCTACAAACCAGTCTAGTCCTTCTACACCTTCAGCAGAACGCAAACCAGCAATTTTTCAATAAAAACGCATGACTCAAGGGGAAAAGAAGACTTACATTATCTTCTCTCCCTCTCTTTTGAGGTCAGAGGTATGTTTTGAGAATGGATTGGTATTATATAGCGTTTCTCAGTTTAATGAGGTACATTTTCCTTCTGCTTATCACGCCTTAAAACGAACAACTTTGTACCCCACCGATTTGAGAACCGCTATATTAGCTACTAGAAACTAGAAAGAACTTCCTTAGCAGCAGCTAGAGTTTCTTCTATATCGTCTTCTGTATGAGCTAGAGAAGTAAATCCTGCCTCAAATTGGGAAGGGGCAAGATAAATGCCTTTTTCCAACATACCACGGTGAAAACGAGCAAATTTATCTAAATCCGATTTTTTAGCATCATCGTAATTATGTACTGGTTCTCCAGTGAAGAACATCCCAAACATAGCACTAATTTGTCCGCCCACAACTTCATGACCTGCTTCTTTAGCAATGCTTAGTAAGCCATCTGCTAACTTTTTAGTAATGCGATCGAGTTGCTCATAAGTACCTGGTTTTTGCAACAATTCTAGAGTCTTAATACCTGCTGTCATTGCTAAAGGATTACCAGAAAGAGTCCCTGCCTGATACATTGGTCCTGCTGGCGCAACCATCGACATGATATCTTTGCGCCCCCCATAAGCACCTACAGGTAAACCACCACCAATAACTTTTCCTAGAGTAGTTAAGTCAGGAGTTACACCAAATTTTTCCTGCGCTCCACCATAGGCAATACGGAAACCAGTCATTACTTCATCGAAGACTAATAAAGCACCATTTTCTTTAGTTATTTCGCGCAAACCTTCAAGGAAACCAGCATCAGGAGGAACAAAGCCAGAATTACCTACTACTGGCTCTAAAATTACTCCCGCAATTTGGTCAGGATTAGCCTCAAATAAAGCTTTAACTGATTCTAAATCGTTATAAGGAGCAGTCAGAGTACTGTTAGTTACAGATTTGGGTACACCAGGAGAATCAGGCAAACCTAAAGTAGCTACCCCAGAACCAGCTTTAACCAAGAACATATCCGCATGACCATGATAGCACCCTTCAAACTTGATAATCTTATCTCTACCAGTAAAAGCCCGCATTAACCGTAGTACAGACATACAAGCTTCTGTCCCCGAATTCACAAAGCGAACAATTTCTATACTAGGGACTGCTTCAATTACCATTTCTGCCAAAATATTTTCTTGTACAGAAGGCGCACCGAAACTAGTACCTTTCTCTAAAGCTTTGTGTAGAGCTTCAATTACTTCAGGATGAGCATGACCACAAATAGCAGGGCCCCAAGTACCAACATAATCGATGTATTTGTTATCATCTACGTCCCAAATATAAGCACCTTTAACACGATCGAAAACAATAGGTTGTCCACCTACAGATTTAAATGCTCTTACTGGAGAGCTAACTCCTCCAGGCATCAACTTTTGTGCTGCGGTAAAAATTTCTTCTGATTTGCTGGTAGTAAAAGAAGTTGTACTAGCCAATATTTTCTCCTTCTCTCAAATTTTAATTTTAATATTGCTAATTAGAATATGATACCTGACATAAATTAGAAGCCAGCCTTTAATTAGATTATGTTTTACTATTTGTATTAATGAAACGAACTATGAAAATTAGGGTGAGGAATACCTAAATTTTCCGTGGTGACTTTAAGACTCTCCGTTGTTAGCCATACACTACCATCGGCAGCAATTACTAAGCCTTGAGCTTGTTGAATAAGACGATCGCTCTGAGCGAGAATTTCTAATTCAGAACTTTTACGCACTACTACTAAGCCATCTTTACTAACTTTGAGATCATCCCGACTTGCCCAATTTACCACCCGATCTCGATCGCCTACAGAATCGGCAGCAGTGGGTATGAAACCACCTCTGCCAGTGATCATAAAAGAACTACCTTTAGCAAAATGAACTCACAACCAAATAATGATCTTCCTCACAGCTTAAATACATAGCAGAAGATAAGCTAGCTCTGAAGTCCAAATAAAGATAATTAGCTTAAACTTTTGACTGCATTTAGCTAAATAAATCTTGAGCTAGCAAATTCAATATTTTAAATCCTATGGTTAATATAAATTTATCTTCCCTCGATGGAATTACTGGTTTCCTCATTCCTGGTTTAGAGCAAGATAGTCGTCTTGGGGATGCGGTTAGTAGTGCAGGAGATATCAATGGTGATGGTATTGCTGATATTATTATCGGGGCTAAAGATGCTGATGTTAATGGTAATAACAGTACTGGAAAAATCTATGTGATTTTTGGTAAAAATAGTGATTTTTCTAGTAGTTTTAATTTGGCTAATTTAGATGGTAGTAATGGCTTTGTTCTTAATGGCATTGATGCAGAAGATTTAGCTGGAATTTCTGTTAGTAATGCAGGAGATATTAATAATGATGGTGTTGAGGATCTAATTATTGGCGCAAGAGGTGGTGATCCCAATGGCAATAGTAATGCAGGGGAAAGCTACGTTGTTTTTGGTCAGGATAGTGGGTTCAATGCTAGTTTCAATCTTGCCAATCTAGATGGCAGTAATGGTTTTGTTATTAATGGTATTAATAGTGGAGATTTTAGTGGAACTTCTGTCAGTGGTGCAGGAGATGTCAATGGTGATAGTATTGATGACCTGATTATCGGCGCAAATTTTGCCGACAGTAATGCAGGGGAAAGTTACATTGTTTTTGGTCAGGATAGTGGGTTCAATGCTAGTTTCAATCTTGCCAATCTAGATGGCAGTAATGGTTTTGTTATTAACGGTATTAATAGTGGAGATTTTAGTGGAACTTCTGTCAGTGGTGCAGGAGATATTAACGGTGATGGTGTTAGCGACCTAATTATTGGGGCTAATTTTGCCGATCCTAATGGGAATAGTAATGCAGGGGAAAGCTATGTTGTCTTTGGTAATAAGAATGGCTTTACTAGTAATTTAAATCTTGCCAATCTAGATGGCAGTAATGGTTTTGTTATCAATGGTATTAATAGTGGAGATTTTAGTGGTACTTCTGTAAGTAGTGCAGGAGATATCAATGGTGATGGATTTAGCGATCTTATTGTAGGTGCTACTAATGCCGATCCTAATAACCAAGAAAATGCAGGGCAAGCCTACGTTATTTTAGGAACAGATGCAGAATTTAACTCTAGTTTTGACTTATCTTCTTTAAATGGTCAAAACGGTTTTGTTATTAATGGGACTAGTGTTGATAATTTATTAGGGACTTCTGTAAGTAGTGCAGGGGATTTTAACGGCGATCGCTTGGATGATATAATTATTAGCGCAGTAGGTGCTAATCAAGAAACAGGAACCAGCTATGTTTTGTTTGGTAGTGCAGAACCATTTAACGCAGTTGTAGATTTAGACCAATTAGAACCCAACCAAGGTTTTACTATTGGAGGTATTGACCAAGGCGATCGATCTGGTAATTCTGTTAGCGGTGCAGGAGATGTGAACGGTGATGGGTTCGATGATTTAATTATTGGCGCACCTCAAGCCGATCCTAACGATATTCGTGATGCAGGAGAAAGTTATCTTGTTTTTGGTCGAGGTAATCTTTTAGGGGATGTTGATGGAGATCTACTTTATACAGGTAAAGATGTTAATGCTATTTCCCGCTTTGTGGTGGGTTTAGATAGTGAATTTTCGGCTTTCCCAGATATAGACCCTCTTTTAGTTGCTGATATGAATAGAGATGGAGCAATTTCTTCTTTGGATGCTGCTTTAGTTGCTGCTTTAGTTGAGGATTTGTAAGCCATTTTCAGTTGATATCTCTGATGAGGCTTGATTAGTTCAAACTATTATCTTGGAAAATTAGGATCACTAACCTGAGAATTAAGATTCATTTTCTTGAGAGAGTATTCTTTAAGACCAAAATACATTAATCTTGACCCTAAAATTGCTAGAGCAGAACCTACTATTAAAAAAGGAAGTTTGATAATAAAGTATTGAGGTAGATAATTATTAATAGAAGCAGCCATCAGAATAGTTCCAGCTAATATTTCAATTGCGCCACCTATAACGATGGCTTCAGGAAATGCTTGATTCATAGTAATTTTCAATAGGTTTGGGCTGTTGGATTACAAGGGGTCAGGCTTTTTAGGGATTAAGTTCTGGTTCTTCAGAGTATGAACAATTCTCAATTAAAGCTACCCTTAACTTAATGAAAATATAAGTTTTCTGGTAAAAACAGCGTTCAGAATAGTTGTGGGTAATAGTTACAAGTTAAACGAAATATGCCACAAGTAACCATCGAATCAATCCTGCAAGAAAAACGCTTATTTAATCCTCCTGCTGAATTTTCCCAGAATGCTAGTATCACAAGCCCTGAACAGTATCAGGAATTGTATCAAAAAGCAGCAGCCGATCCAGAAAAATTTTGGGCAGACTTGGCTGAACAAGAACTGCATTGGTTTCAACCATGGGATAAGGTGTTAGATTGGCAACCACCCTTTGCTAAATGGTTTGTCAATGGCAAAATAAATATTTCCTACAACTGTCTCGATCGCCATCTTACTACTTGGCGTAAAAATAAAGCAGCTTTAATTTGGGAGGGAGAACCAGGAGACTCTCGGACCCTAACCTATGCCCAGTTGCATCGGGAAGTATGCCAGATGGCAAATGTAATTAAGGAGTTAGGAGTAAAAAAAGGCGATCGCGTGGGTATTTATATGCCTATGATACCTGAAGCTGCGATCGCCATGTTAGCCTGTGCTAGAATTGGCGCACCCCATAGCGTTGTCTTTGGTGGTTTTAGTGCCGAAGCCCTCAAATCCCGTTTACTGGATGCAGAAGCTAAACTAGTTATTACCGCAGATGGTGGTTTTCGTAAAGATAAAATTGTCCCTCTCAAAAATGCTGTAGACCAAGCCTTAGCCGATCGTGGCGTACCCAGTGTAGAAAATGTTTTGGTAGTACAACGCACCAAGCAAGAAATACACATGGAAAAAGACAGAGATCATTGGTGGCACGATTTACAACCCAAAGCTTCCGCTAATTGTTCTGCTGAACCTATGGATAGTGAAGACTTACTATTTATCCTTTATACTAGCGGTACAACTGGGAAACCCAAAGGAGTAGTTCATACAACGGGCGGTTATAATCTCTACACTCATATGACCACTAAATGGACATTCGATCTCAAAGATACTGATGTGTACTGGTGTACTGCCGATGTAGGCTGGATTACAGGACATAGTTATATAGTCTATGGTCCTCTTTCTAACGGTGCAACCAGTTTAATGTATGAAGGTGCGCCTCGTGCTTCCAATCCTGGTTGTTTTTGGGATGTAGTAGAAAAATACGGCGTGACTATTTTTTATACAGCACCCACTGCTATTCGTGCTTTCATTAAGATGGGCGATGAGCATCCCAATGCTCGCGATCTTTCTTCTCTCCGTATTTTAGGAACTGTTGGTGAACCCATCAATCCTGAAGCCTGGATGTGGTATCACGAAGTTATTGGTGGGGAACGTTGTCCTATAGTAGATACTTGGTGGCAAACCGAAACAGGAGGATTTATGATTACTCCTCTACCTGGGGCAACTGCGACTAAACCAGGTTCCGCGACTCTTCCCTTCCCTGGTATCATTGCTGATATCGTTGATTTAGAGGGAAATCCAGTTGGTACAAATGAGGGTGGTTATCTAGTTATCAAACATCCTTGGCCTAGTATGATGCGAACAGTATATAAAAACGATGCTCGCTTCCGTCGTACCTATTGGGAACATATCCCGCCTAAAGATGGTAAATACGTCTATTTTGCAGGAGATGGGGCAAGAAAAGACGAAGATGGTTATTTTTGGGTAATGGGAAGAGTTGACGATGTGATGAATATTTCTGGACACCGTTTAGGCACAATGGAAGTAGAATCTGCATTAGTTTCTCATCCTGCTGTAGCGGAAGCTGCGGTAGTTTCTCGCCCAGATGAAGTAAAAGGAGAAGATGTCTATGCCTTTGTTACTTTGGAAGGTACTCATGAAGCTAGTGATGAACTAAAAGTAGAACTAAAACAGCATGTAGTCAAAGAGATAGGTGCGATCGCACGCCCAGGGGAAATCCGTTTTACCGATGCTTTACCAAAAACTCGTTCTGGTAAGATTATCCGCCGTTTCTTGAGGAATTTGGCAGCAGGAGAAGAATTAGTTGGGGATATCTCGACAATGGAAGACTTGAGTGTCTTAGATAAGTT
>JBFRWE010000174.1:0-3739 GCA_051439345.1 Xenococcaceae cyanobacterium | reverse complement strand
AGTTGACTGGTCATGGCATTTACGTTTGGGTTTTTTCTAGAAGATTTATTTACTATTTTTCCTGACAAGATTTTCCTCTAATTCTAATCTTTGGGCTATTTGTTTAATACTTAAGCCCAATTCTTGTAATAAGGAAATCATGGCGATTTTGAGTTTCGCTCTTTGTCTTCTTGGTATAGCCCTTTGGCTCGTTCAATATCAGCTTGCTGCTTTTTCTTTGTCCCATGGGTTAAAAATATAAACAAAACTTATTTATTAAGTATTTATACTTACTTTTCTAGCTCGACAAAGATAAGTTTTGCTTAATCTTTGTTTAACTCCTACGAGAGCATAAGGGTTTGGTGTCGATAGACTGTATAATAGTACTGTTCTACTCTTAACAACCCCTGGGAGTAAATGAAGGAATTAGTAGAGGAATGGTTGGCTCTGCATCACGGGTATACGCGCAAAAGCTATGAAAATACCATCAATCAGTTTGGTTCGGCTGTCAAGCTCCCTCTACCGAAAATTAAGTCCCAGCACGTCAGAAATTGGTTAGATAGTTTAGATTGTGCTGATACTACTAAGCAAAAGCATTTAGCGATTCTTAAGGCGTTCTTTAATTACGTGCTGACATTGGATGCTGCACCGATAAAATCTAGTCCTCTTCCGCGACAGTTTAAGGTGGCAGTTCCCAAAGAAACTCTAGTCGAACGCATACTTAGTCCTGATGAAGTGAAAGCATTGATTGAGAATGAAAAAGATTTACGTAATCATCTAATCTTGAAAACTCTTTATCAGACTGGGGTGAGGGTGAGTGAATTATGTGGTTTGAGGTGGAAAGATATTACTCCTAGACCTGAAATAGATACAGTGCAGCTTACTGTATATGGTAAGAGAGGTAAGACCCGTCATATCACCCTTAAACCTGAATTAGCTACTGAATTAGAAAAGTTTAGAGCAGATGTAATTGCCAATTCTCCTATTTTTACGAGCGAAAAAGGTAATGCTTTAGCCCCTGCCCATATACACAGGATTGTCAAACGGGCAGCAGCATCGGCTCAATTACCATCTGCCGATAAAGTATCACCTCACTGGTTGAGGCACGCTCATGCGACTCATGCTTTAGAACGGGGTGCGCCATTAAGGTTGGTTCAGGCAACATTAGGTCATGCTTCTTTAGATACTACGAGCAAGTATTTACATATTCGACCTAGTGAAAGCTCTGGGGATTATTTGTAATGGGAATTTCTAAGATTATTAGTGAATTAGTTAATTAACTGAAAACTTTAAAAAGAATCATTATGTCATTAGTCAAAGGAATCAAGAAAGGTAAAACTATTGAATTGTTTGAAGAAATTAATATTCTTGATGGAGAAGAAATTTTAATTGATATTCTTCCAGTAAATAATTTTTGGACTAGTTTAGAAACATTTAGGAATTCTCAAGAGTTAAATGATATGGATAATGATGCAGAAATATTTACAGATTTGCGAGATAAAACGAATGGTAGAAATTATGCTGGGTTATGGTGAATCGTCGAATACAGCGTTAAGTGATTAAGTGAACAAGTGATTAAGTGAATACGTAATTCGCTCGTGGATTTAGTATTTATGTATTTTTTTAGCTTGCTAGTTTATCGCTAATAAGACGATTCAAACTTACATTCTGTTCGGCAGCTTCTATTGCCAGCATTCGATGGCGTTCTGGAGTGATTCGGATTTGAAACTTACCACTATATTTTCTTTCGGAGAAGGGTATAGGTGCTGGTTCACCGTTGGCTTCCATATCAGCAACAATATCTTTGACCAGAGTAGTAATACCTTCTATTGCTTTGAGATGATCTTCATCTAAGTAAGAGAGACTGGGGAATTCCGCACATAGTCCTACAAACTCTTTATCCTCTACTGACCAGACGACTCTATAAGCGTAATGTTTGTAGTTAATCATTTTCTGTTCTCTCCAGTTTTGCAATCGCTAATAAGACTTGTTTGACTTGATAGGGTTTTGCCATCCCTTTCTTGTTTTGTATATTGACTCTGGGGTCGCCTTGCCACGGTGTTTTTTGACACTCTCCCGTTAAACGCTCCTAGCGTTGCGCTGTAACGGGAGATTCTTGCTTCAGACTCTTGGCTAGATCGAACAACGAAAGTTGTGTGACCCCCGCTAGACCGTCTCCACAAGCTTTTTCTTGAACGGTATGCCCTACCGCTACTAGTCCACGCTCTCTGATTATTTTGGCTGAGTTAGCATCTCTCGATTCAGTGTGATGGCAAAACTGGCAAAGATGAATGCGTTCGTCGAGCTTTTTCTTGCCAGTAACCTCGCCACAAGCACTGCATTCTTGAGACGTACCATTTTTATCTACCTGAAGATAATATCTTCCTCTTTTCCAACAGACAAAAGGTAACACCTCGTTGATGAATCCACCGATACCTGAATCTAGAGATTGCTTACAAAATAAGCCTTTTGACCAAGAATTAAAGTTAATATCTTCAACAAAAATATTATCAGCTTGGTCGCAGAGATAATGGGCTAATTTAAAGTGCCAATCACGTCTTGTATTGGCTACTTTTTCGTGAAATTTAGCTATCTTCTTCTGGAGTTTTAACCAATTACTTGAACCCTTAATTTTCTTTTTTAGTCGTCGTTGGAGCAATTTCAGCTTCCTAAGCTGACTTCTAAGAAATTTTGGACTCTTGATTAATTCAAAAGGAGTAGCCACAAAAGACTCAATTCCTGCATCAATACCTATTGATAATTTTCCTGGTACTACATCTGGCACAGATTCAGAGGATTGAAAAACAATCATCAAATAATATCCGCTAGCTTTTCTAACAATTTGAAATTGTTTAGGAGTAAAGCCAACAGGATATTTTCTTGATTGCCTGATTCTAATCCAACCAAGACTGGGTAGCTTAACTCTACCAGCATCTAAACAGTTTTTACCCAACTGAGGAAAAACAAAGCTTCTAAACCGATTCTTATTTCGGAAACGGGGAAATCCCCGTCCTGGCACTTTAAAAAAGTCAGTCCAAGCCTTATCTAACCTTTTGAGAACTTGCTGCAAACATTGAGCATTGACTAGCTTTAAATGAGGTAATTCTTTTTTAGCTTCAGTTAATGCTTTTGCTTGTAGATTGTAACTAGGAAAGCGAGTATCAGCAGGAATTATATATTCACTTTGTATCGAACAACGATCTACCAATGACTTTCTGGATTCAAGCCAAGCTTTTCTTTCAGCATGAGCGTAATTATAAACACTTCGACAGACATCTAGATACTGTTCTATCTGCCTAATTTGCTGCTTGGTTGGCTTAATTCTGTACTGGTACGTAAAAGTAATCATTGCTCGACCAAAGGCTAGAATTATTGTATCATGTTTTGTGGATACAATGACTAGAGAATATTCTTTAAGAGTAAGACTTACCGAAGATGAAAAATCAAGACTTCAGTATGCAGCAAAGCAACGAGGAGTTAGTATGTCAGAAATTATTCAAGATTACTGTAAACGCCTTCCTAAGCCACCCAAACCAAAAAAGGATGCTTCGTGTTTAGGACTTTTGGTCGCGATTCATCTCACCTTTAACCTCCTATCGTCGGTTTAACGGGAGTCCTCTCTCGACATTTAAGATAGACACGGTGAGAAGTTCCTTTTTGTCTGGGTTCACCAAAATAATGGTCACAGACTTTAGCCAAATCATCAAACCTCACATCAAGGGGGTTGTTTCTGATTTGAGCTACCAGTTTTTTAATCTGT
>JBFRWE010000173.1:0-3587 GCA_051439345.1 Xenococcaceae cyanobacterium | reverse complement strand
AACAAATTTTTAAATCATTTATTTGCTTAACTAAAGATTTTAAACCTAATTGTATACTATGTATGTTTGAGCTATCTTTCCAATGATATTTAGTAGGGAAATTAATAATATATCTTGGAAATAGATTTCCTGTTTTGACAATATACATTTGTCCTAATTTCACGAATTGGCGATCGCAAGCATCTTTATACTGAAGAAAATTATCAGGAAATTTTTGTTTAAATTGCAAAGCCAGACCTTTTCCCATTATTCCTACACAGTTAACAGGATTTACCAAAGCGTCAAGGTTGGTTTTTAATAAATTACCTTGTTTAAATTCAATCATTGGCAATATGTTTTACATAAACTATAAAAAATTGGATTATAACCAACATCAAAAATTTTTAGGCAATTAGTCTATCCCAAACTAAACTGACATGGGATAGACCAAATGAAAAAGTTATTTTTGACTATGAGTAATAGCCAAATAGCCTCTAGAAGTTGAAGCAATTATTTTCGACTTTACCATTTCAGATGCAATCTGCTTGATGTAGTTTTGGGAATATCCCAAACGCCTCGCAAGCTCCCGACTGCTAGTCACGCTCTCGTCAGAAACAGAAAGATGCCTCAGTATCTCAGCGGAGATTTGCTGAGGCACGGAGACGTAACCATGCTTAGTAGGTTTTAGTCTTGTGCCTTGTCTCATACCTTATGCTCCATTTTTTGCACTTCAGCCCAGCAGTAGTCGCACAAATCAGGATAATCATCGGCTGCACCAAAACACCAAGGACGCAAGTACCAACAGTTTGGGCATTCAAAGTAGTGGTCAGGTTCACATAGCTTGCACTGACAAGTGCTTGGTCTTAGACGAACTTTTTCCCTAACTACTTGCTCTAAGTTATGCAACTTTCGCCATAAGTCTTGGTTTTTCATTCCATTCAACCCCGTCTAACAAACGCCCACCTGCCTTAGAAGTTTTGCCTCCTATCTGCTTAAAGAAAAACGGTACTCCGGCTTCGAGGCACTGGTCGCGGATGCTTCGTGCCCAGTCTAGATTTATAGGTCGGTATTTGGGGCCTGATTCACCGCCAACAATTACCCAATCAATGCCTTCTAGATTTAGATTTAAAGGGCCTAAGAGCGGTTCACAAGATAAGAACCGGACACTAGCAGGAGTTTCCCTTAAATAATCAACGCGGTGTATAAAGTCTTGGTTTTCCAACGAAACACCTAGCCACAAGTTATCCCACCCTTTGTGGGTTGTTTTACCCTCATAGATAAGTGACATACTATCTTGTAAAAGGAGCGGTACACCACCATCTACCCACATTCGAGACATAAACCTTTGCAACCTTTCAGCTCTCTTTGTCAGGACTTGAAAGTTATGCTGAGGACATTTTCTAATGACCTCCAAAACTTTTAAGATGAAGGGATCGGGAACCTCTTGATTAAACAGATCGCTCATTGAGTTGACGAATATTTCTCTAGGTTTTTTAAGCTTTAGTGGCTGCTCCAGTCGTTCTGGATGCAAGGTTACTTTGTGAAACCCTTGAGGGTAATAGCGCTTCAGCCTAGTGTGGGCAAGTCGCTCTGCGTAGCAGTTTGCGCAACCAGGACTGACTTTTTGACATCCTGTTACCGGATTCCAGGTATAGGATGTCCACTGAATATTGGTATCTCCCATTATTCCTCTTCTCCCTCCGCATCTACGGTAATGTCAATTGCTTCAAACTCTATTTGCTCCTCGCATTGGGGAGTTTCATTTTCTGCCTGCTGAATTGCCTCATCTTCTGATTCAGCATAGATAGTGAATTCTGTAGTTACAGTTTTGATTACTTTGTACGTTCTCATTTATTCCTTTCTAAATCACATAAGGGCTTTTCAGCCACCATTGGTTCTCAATATTTTTTCTGACAAACAAATCAAGTGCAGTTTCCACTGCTTTTAAGGACTCGCCTTTAAAAAGTCCTTTGCTTTGGGCTAGCATTTCCTCTACTTTCTGTCTGCACAAGCTTTTTTGCTCTTCGGTGATTACTTTGCCGTAACGCTTGTCGTAGAATTGGCGACATTCAGTATCGGCTGCCCAATAGATTTTTGAAAAGAGGATTTGGTCAGCAATTGTGCCTAAATTTTCGTTCATTGTTGTATTTGCAAAAAAGTTGCTTACTCTACCCCAGGAAAAATAGTTTTGGGGTAGGTTAGTTCTTAAAAAATTAAATCTTCATCACGGTAATGGCTTGTCTCAAACTCTTTTCCATTATGGATTTACCACGGCCAAATAACTGTGATTGAACGGCCTGGTGGTGTTTAGAGTGAGTGATTGCTCCTGAGACTGCTTGCACAGCAGAATAGAGTGTACCTTCTATTGCTGGCATTTCCTCACAGGTTTTGTAGTAATGATCCATTACATTTTTCACTACTTGTAAATCAAAAATAGTAGGCTCAGGCAAATTGTTTTCTAAACAATGTTTCTGTTTTGCTTTGAATTGAACAGAAAAGACTTCTTGCAAATACTCCTCAAACTTATAGCGAGGTAAATTGTATTTGGCCATTGCCTTATAGACTTCCATGCCCTCATTAAAACAACGCTTTTGAAAATCAATCAAGTCTTTTGCCTCTGAAACTTTTTCTTGAATGTTTCCAATGTGTCTGATGCGAAAGTTTTTGCTATCAAGCCTAACATCGCCCTCGAAATCATCCTTTCCAACTGCCATTGACAGAGTGTTTTGGCAAACGATTCTTACTGGTGTAAGGAGGAAACCCAGACTGCCACTCCCAGTGTGGTCATTCTTAAAAGCGAAGTAGCATTCAATCAAATCATCTTTGACGATTTCTGCTGGTGGAGTGTTTATTTTGCAGGTAATGGCAATCCTACGTCCTTCTGAAAGGCAGATCGCAGCATCAATTATTAAATCTCCACTCTGAATAAATTCATCCAGCCATGCGAAGGCTTCCCAGTTTTGAAATACTTGGTAAGACTTGTGGCGCACAGAGAACACCTCATCTGTGTCTTCTCTAACAATAGCTACATGATCTGATAGAGGTTTATAGCTTTTTTCACCCACTCGGCAAATTGGCTGTTTTACTATTTGCCAATTTAAGCCAGCCATCTTAATAGCTTTCTTTGCTGAAATAGGCTTACGGATAACCGTACCAAGGCCGTGCCACGCAGGAGTAGCAAGGAATACCCCGCTGGTAAAATTATGTGCCATAATGATAGTTAGTTAATTTTTTAGTCCAAGACCAATTGCTGTGCAATCGGTCTTTTTTTTGTACTTAGATCGTTCTAATTTGGTACTGAGATCAGTATAACGCAACAGTTGATATTTCGTCAACCGTTTTTGAGAAAAATATATCAATATGTGTAAGCGATAAAATATTACTTAAGAGCTATGGAACTCTGTTCCGGTTAGCGATAGAACTTCTTTCTATTTCGCGATCGCACATAAGTTTAGCTATTGGCACTTCACTGGATGACTTTTTTCCAGATTCAGTAGCAATAAGTGGAAGAAATCTGGTAAGATGAAGTGAAAAGAGCTTTTCAGGATAATTATATTTGTTGCTTCTGTTGCCTGTACAAAACTCTATCATATAATATATTAAACAGT
>JBFRWE010000172.1:0-5413 GCA_051439345.1 Xenococcaceae cyanobacterium | reverse complement strand
CGCGGGGTCGCATCGCTATCCCCTGTTCCCCATTCCCTATAAAAATCTCTACATACTGCATTCGACGAGACACAATCCTTCGTTTACCAGATATATCGGTTTTGGCATCTTGAATCGAATGTTGGAGAGTAACTAAAATTCTTACTTCTTCATTAGGGTCATTTTCATCTACTAAAATACTTCCCTGTTTGAGTACGTTCCGATGACGCTCTAAAATTAGATCGATGGTAGCATCTAGAAGAGGATGACCAGGACAGATAAAAGCAGCTAAAGGTTTACCTGGAACGCTAATTAACTCTTTATCAAAACAAATTCGTTCATAACGAGTTAATATCGGCTCTCTCGTCCCAATTTGCCGACCGCGATTGCGAATAATGGCAGGAACATTACTAATTTGATAGCGTTTGGGTTCTCTTTGACGAATTACTCCTCCTAAATGTTGGAAGGCTTCGATAAAGAAAGAGCCGATAAAATGAGGTTGTAGCTTTCTAGCTTCGGCTCGTTCCATTGATTCGCGAATGCGCTGAATTTTGGTAATATCCATCGCATTCCGCGCTAATACTTTTTCTGAAAGTAATTCTTGTAACCTTTCTCGATTTAAGCGGTTGGTTACTACCCGTTCTAGTTTAGCTCTGACTTCTGGTAAATCTCCATAGCGAATGGCTTCGATTAATAATTGTCGTAACTCCACACCATCAATTGCTTGACCCAGAACATCAAAAACCTTACCTCCTAATGCTTTTTGTTCTACCTCTAACTTTTTGAGTAGCTTGAGATATACATCTCCTTCTCTAGTTTCTGCTGCCAATAAATTCCAAAGGTGACAGACTTCGGTTTGTCCGATACGGTGAATCCGTCCAAATCTTTGTTCTAGGCGGTTGGGATTCCAGGGGAGGTCGTAATTAACCATTAGGTGCGCTCTTTGTAGGTTAATTCCTTCCCCCGCAGCATCGGTGGCAATTAACACCTGGATGTCTGGGTCTTGAGTAAAGGCTTCTTGTGCTTTACGTCGTTCTTCCCTCCCCGAACCACCACTTATAGTAACTACGGCTTCTTGATTGCCGATTAAATTGCGAATGCGGTCTGCTAAATAGTTAAGAGTATCCCGATGTTCGGTAAAGATTACTAGTTTCCTCCGATGCCCCCTCACATCAACATGGGGCGCGTTCCCTTGCGTCTTACGCCGACGCGGGGTCGCCCCATCAAATAATTCTGCTTCATTTTGTAAGATTTGGCTCAATTCTTCCCACTTACGATCCGTCCCACTGAGTTTGACCTGGAGAGCTATTTTCTCTAGTTTTTGTAGTAAGTCTATTTCTACTTTAAGTTCTGCTATGGTACGAGCAGCAGTAGCTTGGTCAACTAATTCTTCTTCGGTGGTTTCTCGTTCGTCATTGAGCAAATCATCTTCAAAATCTTCCCAATCTTCTTCTTTTACTCCAGGCAGATTTTGGCATTCTAACTCTATTTCCTGTCCTCGTTTGAGTAATTCTTCTTCTTTGAGCCGTTTTTGTAATCTTTCTCTCCTTCTCTTTAAAGATTGATAAATAGCTTCGGGAGAAGAGGCTAATCGACGTTGGAGAATAGTTAGGGCAAATCCTACTGTTCCTTTTCTGCCATTATTATTTAAAGCATCAGCGCGGTTAAATTCTTCCCGCACATACCCAGTAACTTCCGAATATAATTTCGCTTCTAAATCCGACAGATGGTATTCAACAGTATAAGCTCGGCGTTCGGGAAATAGAGGTTTACCATCAAACTTGAGTAGGTCTTCTTTGACCAATCTCCGCATCAAGTCAGAGGTATCTACGGTATGTACTCCATCGCGGAATTTTCCCTCAAAGCGATCGCCATCCAGTAATGCCATAAATAACTGAAAGTCGGCTTCCTTGCCGTTATGAGGGGTAGCAGTCAGTAGCAGAAAATGACGAGTCAAACTGGATAAAAGCTTACCTAGCTTATAGCGTTTGGTTTCTCTTCTTTCGCCACCATAAAAAGAAGCAGACATCTTATGGGCTTCATCACAAACAATAACATCCCAATCAGTCTGTTCTAGTTTGGCTTGAAGCTCATCATTACGACTCAGTTTATCCAATCGGGCAATACACAAAGGCATTTCAGTAAAAGCATTCCCGCTACGAGCAGCATCCAGGCGATCGTTCGTGAGAATATCAAAAGGTAGATGGAATCTGCGGTCTAGTTCATCTTGCCATTGGGTAGCTAGCGAACCAGGGCAAACAATCAGACAGCGATTTAAGTCACCCCGAATCCTTAGTTCGGAAATTAACAGTCCTGTCATGATAGTTTTTCCCGCCCCAGGGTCGTCTGCTAGTAAGAAGCGTAAAGGCTGACGGGGTAACATATCCCCATAGACCGCAGTAATCTGGTGGGGTAGAGGCTCGACTAAGGAAGTATGTACCGCTAGCATCGGGTCGAACAGATGGGCTAACCGAATACGATGGGCTTCGCTGACTAGACGTAACAACTTGCCGTCGCCGTTAAAACTCCAGGGCAGAGATGAGGTAACAATTTCTAGTTCATGCTCGCGCTCGCGAAAGATTAGTTCGTCACCTGTAACTCCATTGGTGTCTCTGTAGGTAAGGGTGACAACATCCTCACCGTGCCATTGGGTATCAATAACTGTAATTAATAGATCGGGTAATACTCCTTTGACTATTGCTCCTTTAGTTAAATCCTCTAATCGCATTAATAGAAAACTGCATACTTTTTATCCTTTTCCAAGTTAGCCCATTATGCCAGAAAGTAATAGTTTTAAGGGGGAGCAACGCGAAAAGGTTGGTTTTCCCCAGAGAGCGATCGCCAATGTCACATAGAAACAAGGAAAAATTGGAGTTTGTTGATGTGGAGCAATAAAAAATAGCAGATCTAATCAAAAAAGACTGATGCAAAGCCGCTTTTTTGACAGCAAAAAACTCCCCTTAAATTCAAGTTAGCTAAAAAAAGGAAAATGATTTTAAATTGAATAAACTTGTTAAATACTATTAACTTTAAGCTGGATAAATTCTAGAAGTTAAAATAGAATCAGTAAAATTATTCCAATTGCCTGAAAGCCACTGACACCGAGCGTGCAAAATGATTTCTGCATTGTGTTGTAGCCAAAACTTACCATTACCTTTGAGGCGTAAATTAACAGCTTGACGAATAAGACTTTCCACAGCACCACTACCAATTGGTAAGTTCAATTGGGAAATCTTATTGTAGTCAAATAATCCTTTTGATACTCTTTTACTAAAATAATTAATTTGACTAGTCAAAATTTGGCGACGAGAACCACGAACTGATTTTCTATACTGTTTCATCTGCTCAATTAAAGAGACGATTTTTCCTTTTTTCAAATCAGAACGGGCTGCTGTAAACCAAGCTTTACTTTCTTTTTCATCATTAAAACCTGCATCAGCAAAACTTTGTAAATGTTCGGTAGCGTGATAAAAATCTAGAAGATAATGGATTTTTTCTTCACAACCTAAACGATTAAGTAAAGGTGGTATATGTTGCCAAATCCATTCGGCTCCATCTGCTATAAGTAGTATTTGTTTAGCCTGAGAAATTCCCAAACTAACTAAATACATTTCGAGAATTTTAAGAAACTGCTTATAATTGCCATAAGTACCATCATTAATCAGAGGAAATTCCCCAGTTTTCATCTTTTTCCCCTTTTCATCTACTGTATAGATAGTAAGTAATTTTGGTTCAATCCATTCTCCTGTATATTTCTTTCTCTGAGTTTTTGGATTAAGTTTTTT
The DNA here is from genome assembly GCA_051439345.1 of Xenococcaceae cyanobacterium. Lineage (GTDB taxonomy): Bacteria > Cyanobacteriota > Cyanobacteriia > Cyanobacteriales > Xenococcaceae > JASJDJ01. The sequence continues at coordinate 1,649 of JBFRWE010000172.1, read as the reverse complement.
ATCTTGATAAATTCTGACCCTAGTTCGACCACCATCGACAGAAATAACTACTCTCTTATCTTTTAAGAGAGAACTTGTAGGTAATGAATTTTTTTCAAGGGCTAGGATCTTTGAATTTCTTAAGCTTAATCCTTCTGTACCAAATCTATAAGTTAAACGCTGAATTCTTTTGAGATTAATCTTAACTCCCCAATCTTTTAAAGTTTGTCTTGCTCTGGAAAATGAAGTGGTAATTGTGCCATATTTAGCCACAGTAAACCAAACATAGGGAGTGACAGCTTCTTCCATTCCCAACCATCTTAAAAAAGGACAAAACCCTTGTCCCTTTAGTTTTATCTTATAATCTTTACGCTTTTTTATTTCTACTACATAAGGTAATTTTAACTTAACTATTACGTTACCAACTGTTAAGATTTGCCAGGTTTTACATCCATTCTTTTTTGTCTTTTTTCTCCACCAACCTCTCGTTAAATTAAGAGCTGTTTCTTTAGCTTCTCTCGAGCGCGATAGATTATCTAGAAGTATCGCTACACATTGTCCAGCTAAAATTAAAGCAGCTTCTCTAATTTTTTCTTCTCGCTCTTTAATAGTTATTCCAGTCCATTCTGTTACACGCTCTAATTTTAAAAGTTTACTTATACCAACTTGAAATTCTTCTAGAGATTGATTTAAATTAAGATTAGCTAAAATTTTTTGATTCATGATATTTTCTTGTTGAGAAACCATAAGGGCAAATCTTCCTTCTCTACTTGAAAATATCTTTTTTTTGCCTTTAATTCAATTTCTCTTCCTAATTGTTCGCGATTAAAATCTTTTCTTGCTCTGGTTACCACACAATATCCCAGTCTTTTCTGCTTATAAAACCTAGGGTGGATTTTTGGGGTTCGATCGCGCTCCCTTCGGGAGCGCCAATCATTAGCGATCGCTAATGATTGGAAAAACCAACTTTTTCGCGTTGCTCCCGTTTTAAGGTAAGGGAGCAACTAGACAGACCAACTCGTAATATACCACCATTAATCAAGTAGAAAATTTCAACTGTGAAATCGCTCTCCTTTTAGTCTCTTCCCCTCTCCTGTCGTATTTAGCCGTAGTCACAGGAGAAGCATGACCTGCTAACTTCTGAACCGTAACAATATCTACCCCTGCATCGAGCAAATCGCCACAAAATGTCCGACGCAGATCGTGAGGAGAAAACGCCGACAAATTAGCTCTTTTTGCCCTGGTTTGCAGAATCCGCCAAATCGCGTCTGGGTGCATTTGCCCTGGCTGTAAATGCCCTCCCCGTCGAATCCGACAAAATAAAGCTCCAGGTTCGCTTCCTCTTATTTTCAACCATTTCTTCAGCAGTAGTAACCCATCTTTTGGTAAATAAACCCGCCGACTTTTCCCTCCCTTACTGCGACGTACCAATAAAGAACTATTACGAACATCGAGATCGGCGAGTTCAAGCTTTACTAATTCCGACCGTCTTATCCCCGTAACCCTTAACACCGCAATAATGGCAGCATCTCTAATATCGAGGGGATTGTAAGAGTTACAAGTAGCCAGTAGTGCCGTAATCTCATCTTTGTCTAAAGCACGTCCTCTTTCCCCCTCTGTACTACCAGAAATATTAGCCAAATCCACGGCTTTGGTATAATTTTCCGCAG
>JBFRWE010000171.1:0-16001 GCA_051439345.1 Xenococcaceae cyanobacterium | reverse complement strand
CACTGACAGAGCGGACTTGAGTTAAAGATGTTTCCAGAAATTCGGCTATCTCTGGAACAACAATTACTTGCCCCCCTCTTTCTCCTAAAACAATTATGTCGCCAATTTTATCTCGGACTAATCCTGTGCCTAAAATTGCGCCGAGAAAATCTCGATGATTAGCAGGATCGAAGAGAAAATTGCCCGCAATATCCAAAAGTGCTAATTCCACTTGCGATCGATCTAGAGGAATATCTGAACGGGAAATACCTACTCTTCGTCTTTCTGCCTGTGGATAACCACCCCAAGATAATATTTCTATTTCTGTTAATTGCTGAAAAACTTGATCTATTTCGATTAATATAGGAGGTGCAAAAAAATCAGTGATAGTAACTTCCCAAGTTTTCAGGGCTTGCTCTGCTTTATCGATAATCCGAGCAAATTCTGCTTTATTTTCTACTTTTGCTAATAATTCTTCTCTAGGTAACATTGGCTATAAAACTCTTTTTTTCCATTATGCTTTTTTTCTTGGCTCTTATGAGATACCAATATCTTTAAGTTTTGACTTCATTTTCTCTATTTAATGTAAAGTTAAGTTTTCAAGTCTCAACAATTAACCCTTCATTTTCACTAAAAATTCACATATGTTTTGCTAAGCTGTAGCCTACTAAGGAAGCCATATTCAAAAATCATGCAAACTTTTAGACCAATATCAGAATCTAAGAGTAAACTCTCGATCTTATTGTCATCATCAGCATTAAGTTTACAGCCAGCCACCGTAATTTTACTGACTACAGTAGGTTTTTTTACAGTAGTTATTTTTTCTTGGCTACTTGGTAATACCTATATTTCCGAGCTATTTGCTCAATTACATATTCTGCAAGAAAATCCGCCCACTTGGTTGGAAACTCCTCAATTAAATAATAAGTATTATTTATTAGCACCAACTATATTGCTGTTTTTATCAGCACAAATAATTATCAAGTTTTCGCCTCAACCAAAAACCTGGTCGCGCAGAATTGTTGTCTCGATTTTATTGATATTAACAATTCGCTATTTATCCTGGAGAGTTTTATCAACTCTCAATCTTTCTAATCCTATTGATGGTATTTTTAGTTTAACTTTATTGCTAATGGAGTTATTAGCAATGTCGGGAAGTATCTTGCAGTTATTAATGATGTTTAATATCAAAGAAAGACATCAGGAAGCAGACCGATATAGCCAAAAAGTTAGAGAGGGTAAATATACCCCATCCGTAGATATTTTAATTCCTACTTATAACGAACCAGATTTTATTCTTAAAAGAACAATAATAGGTTGTCAAGCCTTAGATTATCCTAATAAAAAAATATATTTGCTAGACGATACAAAAAGACCAGAAATCAAAAAACTAGCTCAAGAATTAGGCTGCAATTATATTACCAGACCAGATAATTCTCATGCCAAAGCAGGAAATTTAAATCATGCGATCGCTAAAACTAAGGGAGAACTAATTGTAGTTTTTGATGCGGATTTTATCCCGACAACTAACTTTTTAACTCGCACTGTCGGCTTTTTTCAAAGTAGAAAAGTTGGATTAGTTCAAACCCCGCAGAGTTTTTATAATAGCGATCCTATTGCTAGAAATTTAGGGTTAGAAGATATTTTAACTCCTGAAGAAGAAGTATTCTATCGTCATACACAACCAATGAAAGATGGTGCAGGTAGTGTAGTATGTGCGGGAACTTCTTTTCTAGTTCGTCGTGATGCTCTGCAAGAAATCGGCTGTTTTGTGACAGAATCTCTTAGTGAAGATTACTTTACAGGCATTGGCTTATCGGCAAAAGGATATGAATTAGTCTATTTAGATGAAAAATTGAGTGCAGGCTTAGCAGCAGAGAGTATTTCTGCTCATATCGATCAAAGACTGCGTTGGGTAAGAGGAACATTACAAGCCTTTTTTATTAAAAATAATCCCCTGACTATTCCAGGTTTAAAATTATGGCAAAGATTAGGTCATTTAGAAGGATTATTACATTGGTTTAATTGCATTCCTCGTCTTTTCTTTTTATTGGTTCCTCTTACCTATACTTTTTTCCTGATTGAACCAATTAAGGTAAATTTTTCCGAAGTAATTTATATCTTTTTGCCCTACTATATTATTCAACTCTCCGTCTTTTCCTGGCTTAATCTGCGCTCGCGATCGGCTATACTTTCAGACTTATATTCTTTGATCCAATGTTTTCCCCTAGCACTAACCGTAATTAAAGTGATGCTTAATCCTTTTTCTAAGGGTTTTAAAGTAACTCCTAAAGGATTATCTAGAGATAAATTCAATTACAATTGGCAATTGGCTTTTCCCCTAATTATTCTCTTAGCATTGAGTACACTCTCCTTTGCTGTCAGTCTGCTAAATCCACCACCAGGACAATATCTCAATCTAAGTTTATTTTGGAGTGGCTATAATGTGATGACTCTTAGTGCTGCTTTATTAACCCTCTTAGATATACCAAAGCTGAGTTTTTATGAGTGGTTTTCTTATCAAAGCAAAGTCCAAATTGTGAGCAATAATAGTATTTTTAGGGGATATACCCATAAATTGTCTGAAGAAGGGATGGAAATATTAATACCACAATCAGTCGATTTAACCAAAACTATAACTATAGACTTAATCCTAGAAAAATTAACCCTTCAAGGCTATATAACTCGTACTTATGTTCAAGATCGTTATCTTAAACTAGTAGTTAAATTTGCCAATTTGAGTTTAAGTCAACACAGAAGTTTAATTAAAATGCTCTATTGTCGTCCTGGTCAATGGCAAAGGAAATCTACCCCAGGAGAGTTAGAATCTGTGTGGATTTTATGGCAACTTTTATTTAGACCATTGCAATTTTTCAGCAAAAAGCCCCTGCTAGTAAATAATCCTATTTCTCAAAAGTAGCTAGAGAGATAAAGCATCTAAAATATATTTCCAGCCAGCCAAAATATAAAATAAATAATTACATCTTCTGTTTAATCAAATCGATCGCCCGACTCACACTTTCTGGTAGTACTACTACTAAATTATTAGTACTAGCTTGTTCTAAACCAGTTTTAATAGCTTGAGTTTCCTCGAGAATTGTCTCAAAAACAGCCTGAGGATTTTCTTGATAAATGCCTTTAGCAATTAAGTCTGCTACTTCTCCTCTTTCTCTACCTCTGGTATCGTCATCTTCTTTGATAATAATACGCTCAAAAATTTGGGCAGAGATTCTACCCAGTAAAATTAAATCTTCATCACGGCGATCGCCTGGTCCCCCTACTATCCCAATTCTCTCTCCTGGCCAATTGCGCACAAAGTCACCTACAGCCTGATAGCCATGGGGATTATGAGCATAATCCACTAAAACATGATATTCACCTAAATCAAACAGGTTCATTCTACCTGGAGTCTGGTCAGCCGAAGGTTGAAAAGTTCTGAGTCCACGGCGAATTACTTCTATATCTACTCCTTGAGCAAAAGCAGCCAAACAAGCTGCTAGTGCATTGGCAATCATAAAAGGAGCCATGCCTTTCATCGTCACAGGAAGATTAACTGCTTTTTCAATCCTGAGAGTCCACTGACCTTCTAAAATCGAAAGATAACCGTTTTCATAGATTGCAGCTAAACCATCACGGCGGATATGTTCTTTAATAATGGGGTTATCTGGCTTCATGGAGAAATAGGCTACTTTACAATTTACCTTTTCTGCCATTGCTGCTACTAAAGGATCATCTGCATTGAGAATCGCATAACCCCCAGGTCTAACCGTTTCTGCTACTACACTTTTTACCTGAGCCATTTGCTCAATAGTTTCGATATCTCCTATGCCCAAATGGTCGGCAGCAACATTTAACACTACACCAATGTCACAGCTGTCAAAAGCTAATCCCGAACGCAAAATTCCACCCCGCGCCGATTCTAGTACTGCGACTTCTACTGTAGGGTCTTTGAGAATTACCCCAGCACTATAAGGTCCAGTATTATCGCCTTTTTCGACTAAATAGCCATTAATATAAATCCCGTCAGTGGTTGTGTAACCAACTACTTGTCCTGTTTGTTGATATATATGGGCAGTTATACGGGTAGTAGTAGTTTTGCCATTGGTGCCTGTTATGGTGACAATGGGGATTCTACTAGCCATATTTTCAGGAAATAGCATTTCCAACACTGGTGCAGCAATATTACGGGGTAGTCCAATACTAGGAGAAGCGTGCATCCGAAAACCTGGAGCAGCATTAACTTCAACTATCACCCCATCTACTTCTCTTAGAGGTTGTGTAATATCGGGGGTAACAACATCTATTCCTGCAATATCTAAGCCGATTATTTTAGCTACTCTTTCTGCTAACCAAATATTTTCAGGATGAATATCTTCTGTGCGATCGATCGCAATACCACCAGTACTCAGATTAGCTGTTGCCCTTAGATAGGCTTTTTCTCCTTCAGGCAAGACTGTATTCATTTCATAGTCTTGTTTAGCTAATACATCTAAAGAAGTGCGATCGACTGTAATTTTGGTCAAAATATTATCATGACCATCTCCTCGATTGGGGTCACAGTTAGTAATTTCGATTAACTTTTCAATGGTAGAGTGTCCATCCCCAATTACATGAGCAGGAATTCTTTCAGCTACAGCTACCAATTTTCCATTAATTACTAAAACGCGATGGTCACTACCACGATAATAACGCTCTACGATTACTGATTTAGTTTTAGAAGCAGCACTAGCTAAGTCATAAGCTTCTTCTGCATCTGACCAATTATTGATATTAATGGTAATTCCTCTGCCATGATTTCCATCTAGAGGTTTAATTACAATAGGATAGCCACCTACAGTTTCAATAGCCTCCTTTAATTCATCTAGATATTGGATTAGTGTACCTTTCGGCACGGGAATTCCTGCATCTGCCAGAATTGTTTTTGTCCCTTCTTTATCACAAGCTAATTCAACAGCTAAAATACCCGAGTTTTCAGTTAAAGTTGCTTGAATTCTTTTCTGTCTGACTCCATAACCTAGTTGTAGCATTGCTCTAGCATTTAACCACATCCAGGGAATTTTTCTTGCTTCTGCTTCTTTGATAATAGTTTCCGTGCTTGGACCAAGAGCAGTAGTAGTATGTAAGTCTCTAAGATCTTCTAGATCTTTAGCTAGTTCTTCAGTTGGATAATCTCCCGTTGCGACGATCGAATTACACAATCTAACCGCAGCCCTAGCAGCATAACGACCTGCTTGTTCTTCTACATACTCAAAAACCACATTGTAAACACCAGGATTGGCAGTTTCTCTGGTACGACCAAAACCCACAGGCATACCTGCTAATTCTTGTAATTCTAGAGCCACGTGTTCAAGGATATGACCCATATAAGTGCCTTCTTGAACTCGTTCCAAAAATCCTCCCCGATGACCACGAGAACAATAGTGTTCAATCAGACTAGGCAATACTTTGACTAATCCATCATAAAAGCCAGGAATTTCATTAGAAGGCTTTTCTGATAATTCTTCTAAATCAAGACGCACCTGGATGAGTTTATGTCGTCGAATACTCCAATAATTTGGGCCACGTAAAGTTTGGGTTTTAAGAATTCTCATATTCGCTTACTTTTAGACTTCAGATGCGGAATTAGGAAAAAGCCTTTACTGTTAGTTTCTCGTTGTCAGAGGTTAAACTACTGTTCATGGTGAACATTTAGCCAAATATCCAGATTAGCGAAAATTACGATCGAGGGGAAGTAAGTAAGTCAAGTTCTCCTGATTTTTAATAGTTATTAGTCATTAGTCAATTATTACAGATTCAAGCCAGAGGTTTTTTATCTTGTAGGTCATAGCGATCGCCGTGGCACAATACGTGTAAACGTAAATTATGAATACTCAAAGATTCGTTACCATGAACTTGTGATTGATTAGTATGAGTGATTTGATGAGCATCAATTATCGTTACAGTACCTCTACCCATAACTTTAATATTGCCATCGGCATCAAACATCGCGCAAGTATCTTCATCAATACCAACACCAAGGAGGTGGGGATGACTTGAGATGGCACTAAGTAAACGAGCTAAACGATTACGATTATAGAAATGCTGGTCTACTAGTACTTCAGGAATAATACCCAATCCCATGGCCATATCCACTAAAGCTCGATTAGGCGATTCTCCACTACTACCACCAGCAATCATCTGATAACCCATAACTGCTGCCCCCGCGCTTGTCCCTGCCAAGGTAATTTCTTTGGCTCTGACTCTTTGAATTATTCTATCCATTAGGGGAGTATCTGCCAGTAGTCCACACAGGCGCAGTTGATCCCCACCAGTCATAAATATGCCCGTACACTCTTCTACAAATGCGAGAAAGTTGCTATCATTTCCTTGGTCTCGATCGCGAACATCTAAAACTTTGACATTTTTGGCTCCCATCTCCTCAAAAATCTGCAGATAGCGCTCGCCGATTAATACTGGTTCACGAGAAGCAGAAGGAATAATCGCAATTTTGGCATCAACACCACCAGAACGGGCAAAAAAAGTGTGGAGTATTTCTCGTCCATGTACTTTATCTTCAGCACCACCAATAACTAAAATGGCGGTTAAAGTAGATTGTGATTGGTGGGATAAGTTCAATTGAGTTTCTATCTTCTGCATAATTGGGTCTTGCGGACATTAAATATTATATACTTCTTTTAGATTACGATAACGATGCTGATAAATGCATTACTCACTTAGATCGACTTTTCCTAGCTCACCTTGATTGGAGTATGGATTTTTTTGGGTTTTAGATTTAACAATATCAGAGATTTTTGGCTAAATGTTGTTAAAGTTGATCGTGCCAGCTTAAGTTTTTTTGACAAGATTAAATTCTGTGCATTTTGACGTTATTACTTTATTTCCTGACTTTTTTACCTCTCCTCTCCATTCTGGTTTAATTGGTAAAGCCTTAGCCAAGCAAATTGCCCAAGTTAATTTGATTAACCCCCGCGATTTTACTACCGATAAACATCACCGTGTTGACGATGAACCTTATGGTGGTGGAGTAGGTATGTTACTTAAACCTGAACCTATTTTTGCTGCTGTTGAATCTTTAGCAATGTTACCAAGAAAAGAGATTATTTTGATGTCTCCTCAGGGGGAATCTCTCAATCAACCATTATTGCAAGAATTGGCTTGTAATTACGATCAATTAATTTTGATTTGTGGACATTATGAAGGGGTGGATGAACGAGTCCGCCAGCATCTAGTGACTAGGGAAATTTCTCTGGGAGATTTTGTCTTGACTTGTGGAGAAATTCCCGCACTCACTATTATTAATGGTGTTACTCGACTTTTGTCAGGAACAGTAGGTAAAAAAGAATCTCTGAAAAGAGAAAGTTTTGAGACAGATTTGCTGGATTATCCTCAATATACTAGACCAGCAGAATTTCGTGGTTGGTCAGTACCAGAAGTACTCCGTTCGGGAAATCATCAAGCGATCGCCACTTGGCGCCAACAAGAACAAATCAACAGAACTCGCGCTCGTCGTCCCGATCTATGGGCAAAATGGCAAGAGAAAAACTCTTAAAAGCTAAATTCCCGTTTAGTTACTAATATCTAACTGTTTGAGGGCAAACTCGGCAGCACGTTTTTGTGCTTCTTGTTTACGACTACCTTTTCCGAGCCCATAAATTTTTCCTTTAACTGATACCTGAGCCGTAAATTCTTTGGCGTGGTCTGGCCCTGATTCAGCGATAATAGTATAAACTGGGTTTTCTTTGTGATTAGCTAATGCCCAATGTTGAAAACGATTTTTAGCATCAACAAAATTAGTAGTTTCATTATTCGGTTGAGTGTTAACTAATTCTTCTGATAAAGATTTAAATAGGGGTTGAATATAATCACGGACAGCTTCGATCCCTGCATCCAAAAAATAAGCTCCGATTATTGCTTCAAAGGTATCGTTGAGCAAAGAAGGATTTTCTCTTCCTCGATCTTTTTCTGCTCCTTTTCCTAAGCGCATCAATTCTCCCAGTTTAAGCTTTTTACCTAATTTGCTTAACTGTTGTTCATCTACTAATTTGGAACGTAGTCTCGTCAACTGAGCTTCGCTCATATAAGGATACAGTTTATAAAGCATTTCTCCTACTAGAAACCCTAAAACTGCATCTCCCAGAAATTCTAAACGTTCATTATGTTCTTTGACAGCAGAATTTTCATTGACATAAGAGCGGTGAGTTAAAGCTTGCTCAAAAAGTTGGCGATCGCTAATTGGGGGAATTGTTGGGTCCATAATTTCAATATGTTAATTTTTGTAAGCAAAGGCATAATTTAGGTAGTATTTTTCAGAGTTAAAAACAGGAAACCATAAGGTTTAGAGCCTCAATATATTCAGATTGTCAATTTCTCTAGCATGACAAAAGTTCTATTGATAGGTTGTTTTGATGATAGCGGATCTAATGATAAATATAAGCTGATTAAACAACTTCTAATAGAAGCTCAAGAGCAAGAAAACTTATCAGTTAAGCGTAATCTAATCTTACTCAGAATCGTCAATATTGTTTTGCTTATGCGCCCTATTTGCCGTAAATTTAACGGTCAACCTTTAAATAAAGTTTATCAAGAACTCTATGATTTAATCAAAAGAAAACTTTTACAAGAAATAAGTAAAGAGTTAACACAATATAATCCTAATAATCTAGTTGTAAGCGAATGGATTAAAAGAATACAAAATCAAGTATTCAAACAAGTCTTAAATGACGAACAGTTAAAAAAATTAGGACTGGCAGCACAAAACCACCCTCCTAAAAGCGCATTAAGAGGCTATGCCTTAACAGAACTAATTAAAGCAATTCAACTATCTGGGAGATTATATCATCCTCATCAAGACAAGTTTCCTGCTCAACTTTATCAATTACTATATGAAGAAGCTATGACTGAAACTTTAGCTTATGTTTGTTTGAATATTGATAAATATGACCCGAATAGGGGTAATAAAAAATTTATGAACTGGGTGAATTTTCGCTTAGACAGATTAATTTTTGATTGTTACCGTAGATTTAATTATTTACCAGATAGACAACTACCTTCTCTTCAAGATATAGACCAAATATATCAACAAGAAAGACAACCTTCTTTATCAGAGTTGATTTACCAATGTATAGAAGAGGATACTGACAATATTTTTAAATCAACCTATATCAGAAATAGTCAAAATGCTAATTTTCAAAATATAGCTTTAGCCAGATTTTCTGGGCAAAGTTGGGAACAAATTTCTGAAGAATTAGATATTCCTATTTCTACTCTTAGTAGTTTTTTTCAACGTTGTTGTCAAAGATTTGCTTCTTTGCTGCAACAAGAGCTACAAAAATAAATTAATCCTCTAACAAAATATAATTATGCTCGAACTGATGACCAAGTCTATAATCTCTAGAATCCCTATAGGGATAGAAGCTCACAATCAAGCAAACAAATTTAGTCTCCATCAAGCAAATCAAAAGAAAGCCAAACAAGTTTATTTAAATACTTTAACGGTATGGAGTGTTAAAACTTATATTAATATTTTAGGATGGGAAACTAGTTTAGAAACTAGTGATAGTTGGAATCCTCTACTTCAGTCTTTGATGGACGTAGCAGATTTGGACATTCCCAATTGTGGAAAGTTAGAATGCAGAAAAACACAAGCAAAAACTAACTGGATAAACATACCAGCAGAAGTCTGGTTAGAAAGAATTGGTTATATTGCAGTAGAGTTAAACCAATCTTTACGAGAAGCATCAATATTAGGATTTGTCAGTCAATTACGGGAGGGAAAAATATTTTTAGCTGAATTACAATCTCTCGATGACCTACCTCTTTATCTCGAGTGCCAAAGACAAAGACAACAATTATTATTATCTAAACCTGTACAACTAAGTCAGTGGCTAGAAGGAGTCTTTGAACTTAGTTGGAAACAGCCAGAACAGTTAGCTTTACCCAAAAATACCTTTTCTTTTCGTAGCTCCTCTCAACTTATTGTTAACAAAACAGATAGTTTAACTAATGATGCTGGTGTAACTCGTGTTAAATTAATAGAAATAAAGTCTATTTCTATTACTAATCAAATAGCTCTTATTCTAAATATTAAATCGCAAAAAAATCAAGAAATTGAGATTTCAGTAAAAATATCTACTACTTACATTTGTACCACATTACCTTATGGATTAGAAATAATGGTATTAGATGAAAGAGAGAAACTAATGATGCAAGCTCAAGCTAAAGAAACAGAAAGTATAGAGTTTCGCTTTAGTGGAGAGATCGGAGAACAATTTAGTATTAAAGTATCCTTACATAACTTTACTAAAATTGAAACTTTTATTATTTAGATAAGATAGAGCGATTATTGTTTTAATCAGATACAGTAAAGACTTTAGTTTTTGTTAATTGTTTAGGACAGTTTATCTTACTTCTTTTCTATCTTATATTTAATTCTGCCTAGCTACTTACGAAAAAAGGCAAACACAAACTTGACGAGAAAGTTTTTCCTGCATACAATAATTTTACGACTCGTAACGTTAACAAAAAAGATAAAAACAATGGTAAGTAAACAACAAAAAATAGCATTAGTTACGGGTGGTAATCGCGGTATCGGATATTCCATCGCCCAAGGATTACTAGCCAAAGGATATCAAGTAATTATTACAGCACGTTCTTTAGAGAAGGCTCAACAAGCTGCCGAGAAGCTAGAGGGAACAGTAATTGCTATTGAATTAGATGTAAGTAACGATCGCTCGATCGAACAAGCAGTAGCAACTATCAACCAAAAAGTCGATCGTCTAGATGTATTAGTTAACAATGCAGGAATTTATCCCGATAATAACGTTGATATTCTCACAGTCTCTCGTGAAGTATTAGATTCAGCGATGAATACCAATACCTTGGGAGTAATTCAGATGGTACAAGCATTTTTACCACTCTTAGAAAAATCTCAGGATGCGAGAGTAATTAATGTTTCTAGCGGTATGGGTTCTTTAGGTGGTTTAACAACTACTGCACCAAGTTATTGTCTTTCCAAGCTGGCATTAAACGGTGCAACAATAATGCTATCGCAATCTTTAAGTTCCAAAGGAATTGTTGTCAATTCAATGTGTCCTGGTTGGGTTAAAACCGATATGGGTGGTACTTCTGCACCAAGAACACCCGAACAGGGGGCAGATACAGCGATTTGGTTGGCTACAGAGGCTTCACGTCACGAGACTGGTAAATTCTGGCGCGATCGAACTGAAATTTCTTATTAATAACCTAAAATCCCACGCTATTTATGCGTGGGATGAGTTGCTCAATTTAGTTAGTACGGAAACGAGCTAATTCCTTACCTGTTTTGGCATCATAAGCGTGTACTGTACAAACTAAACAGGAATCAAAAGAACGAGCTACATGACCTACTTCGACAGGATCGCTAGTATTGGCAACTGGTGTCCCTACTAAGGCTTCTTCAATAGGACCTTTGACTCCTTGACCATCTCTGGGTCCTACATTCCAAGTAGTGGGGGCTATAATTTGGTAATTTTCGATCTTGCCCTTTTTGATTTCAACCCAGTGACATAGTGCGCCTCGACTGGCTTCGGTAGCACCCCAACCCCGTCCTTCTTTTTCAGTGGGTTTGATGTACCAGGGTTCTTGTAAATGAAATTCTCGCAAACAACGTTCTGCTTGACGGTAGAGTTTAACGATTTCGTGTACTCGTGCTAACTGACGCACATGAATATTCGCACCCTTCATTTGTTTAAAAACATCGAGGATCAAGCCATCATAGTGTTGCCACCTTTGCCCATGTTTGCCTCCTGCAACTAACTGACGTGCCAAGGGACCTACTTCCATGCGTCCTAAATCTTGGTGGGAGACAGCACTCGACCAAGAATAAGCACGATCGAAATCTTTGACATTATTAGGAGAGGGATTAGTAACGCGATCGAAGGGATGTCTATCTGTTGTGGGTTCTTCGTACCACGAGTGAGTAGTATTCTCGCGAGCAAAACTATGCTCCATCAGTTGGTGAGTGTCGGTCAAACTATCGTAAACCCCACTCTTCATAATTACTGCTGCGTTACGTCCTTCTATGGTGGGTTTTTGATAGCGGTCTTCGTGGGGAAGATAACCCCAACTCATATATTTACCACAGCCAACACCGTATCGATCTAAACCAATATCTAAACCCATACGCCAATAAAAACCCAAGTCAGAATTAGCATGGGCAGGATTCTCATCGATCCAAGCGAGAAAATCATCATAGGTTTGAATTTGCTCGTAACGCTCTAGAGAACAGCCCAACCAAACGGGTTCGAGCCAATTAGTCCGAAAATACTCTAAAATCGACCAAGCACGGGTAACATCGGTTAAGGTAGGAGCGCACATAACTCCCCCTGGTACCATAAAGCTAGAGTGGGGCCATTGTCCGCCAAAGAGGGCATAAATTTCTACAGGTTTTGCCGAAAGAGTAATTCCCACTTCGTAAGACTTGCCTGTATAGGGAGCAAAGCGACGACAAGCTTCTTCATAGAAAGAACTGTGCTGATATTTCGGGTTCGTTAGATCGATCGCAAACAACCCATAAAAATAACGAGGAATGCTTTGAATAGTCTCGACAATCTGACCGAGATTTCTAGCTAAAATGGCGTTACGAGGTACTTCTGTTTGCCAAGCTGTATCTAATGCCCAAGAAGCACAGGTAAGGTGAGACGCACCACAAATACCACAAACGCGAGGGGTAACAATTAGTCCTGCTTGCGGGTCTTTACCTTTGAGAATTACCTCAAAACCACGAAATAACTCTGCCTGAGTCCAAGCATTAACTACATAGCCATCTTCAATGTCCACCCTGACATCTAAATCTCCCTCGACGCGACCGACAGGGGCAATATCTAAAGTTTTAACTGTCATGTTCTCTCTCTATTTCTTTAAACCGTAAAAAGATCTTCTTCTGCCCAAGGGGGAGTAGCATCTTTAGAAACTATACTAAGTAAGGCATAGTCTTTTTTATTTACCCCTGTCGGTAATTCTTTAGGTACTCCCATTACTGTCTGGGTTTTAAATACCGTACCTGGCATCAAATCGTGGAAGGGAAATTCTGGTTCGGTACAGCCAATACAAGGCATTCCTGCGCGAGTTTTGGAAGAGACTCGATTCCACAAGATACGGTTACAGGAAGAATGAGTCATGGGCCCGCGACAACCCAAATCATAGAATAGACAACCGTGACGCTGTCCGAAGTCAGAAGTAGAAGCTTTATAGGCAAAGTGAATGTTGCGGGTACAACCAGTTTGGGTAAAGCTGTGGAAAAAGGTTTGCGGGCGATGGAGTTCGTCGAGGGTAATATCCTCAATTCTACCTCTGGCAACAGCTACCAAAATTTGCGTAATCCAGTCTGGATGGGCGGGACAACCAGGAATATTAATCACGGGATATCCTGTTTGGCTGCGAAAGTCTCTACCAAGATAGCCTCCTTCAGCACGCTTGAGAAATTGAAGCCCTTGAGATTCAGTAGGATTAGGAGCCATGGCTGGAATGCCGCCATAGGTAGCGCAATCTCCCACTGCCACTACAAAATTCGCTACTGCTGCCAAATCGCTCAACCAGTCTTTCATCGGACGACCTGCAAAACGATTCCACTCGCCAGTGCCATTAGGAGCATTAACAACACTACCTTCAAAAACTAGGATATCTAAGGGAATTACTCCCGAAATACAATCTCTCAGGAGTTGTTGCAAGTTATCGCCTAACTCTAATCCTAAGGAGGGATGCCAAAGTAAATTAATCCCAAAGTCTGTAACTAGGTCACAAACACTGGGTTCTTCGGCATTTAAAAATGACATAGTGTTGCCTGAACAAGCACCACCTTGCAGCCAAAGTAGATTAGCCATGGGTATTCTCTTCTGCTCGAATATTTTGATCGGGTTGTCAATAATTGAACCAATTTCGATCGCTAATAGTAATTATTTGCCTAAATTATTTGCCTAAATTTTCGGCTTTCTTTGCCTATTTTTTGCACATATTTACAGAAATCTTGCCATAAAATTGTGTTGATCTTGTTTGTTTTTTAGATTTTTTTTATTAATTTGTCAGGACAATAACACAATCTATAATCTCTGTAGTTTAAATTTATAAAAATAAACAATATTGCAATAATTATCAAAATAATTGACTAGTTTGAGGAGCTATAGTTATTGATTAAATCAAATTATTCAATCGATTCAGCTATATCAATGCTTAATGCTCAAGACTATACCTGTAACTAAATAAGATTATCTTGATTGGTCAGCCCATCAAAGACTTAAGTAACAAAAAACTGCCAAAAATTTTAGTTGAACCAAAACTAAATTAGCAGAAAAAATAAAAATTATTAGGTTTAGAAAAAATAAAATATATAAATAAAATATTGATTTAAATATTCCCATAAGAAAAAAGTCAGGGAATTATTTCGGAATCATTTCTATTTAAAAAAAACTTATGCAACCAGTAGCCAGAAAACCAGAGCATTCAAATACACTGATTAGTCAAAGCCAAATAACAGTCAAAGCAGCGATCGCTGCTATTGAATCGGCAACCTCTTCTTTAGCCGAAAAAATAGAGATGCTGTTGGCAATAGCTACAGATTTACAACAAAAACCCAAAAGTTCTCAACAATTAGAAGCAGCGATCGCTCTATACGATCAAGCCATAGAATTGGCTTTCAAAAGCTATCCTCTTTTTAAAGCTAGAGCCTTAGCAGGAAAAGGAACTGCTTTGAGAACTATCCCTTCAGAAGACGCAGAATTATTATTAGCAGCTAAACAAGCTTATGAATTAGCCCTACCTATATTGCAAGAATTAGCTTCCCCCAAAGAAGTTGCCGAAGTTGAGATGAATCTGGGTTTAGTTTTGCAAGCTCTCGTATCCTTTCAGCAAGCTAAAATGCAGGATGCTATCTCTGCCTATAAGCGATCGCTAAGAGTTTTTAATGGATTAACTCATCCACAAGAATATGCGATTTTACAGAATAATATGGCGATCGCCTATTTATCTTTTCCCCTCGCTCCCGAACAAGAAGACATGCGCCAGGCATTAGCAGTTCAGTCTTTACAAGAAGCTTTAAAATGGATTACGTTAGGAGATCACCCCCTAGAATACGCCATGCTGCAAAACAATTTAGCCAACGCTTTGCAGTATCTTCCTAGCACTCATCCTCTAGAAAATAATCTCCAGGCATTAACCGCTTATGACGAGGCTTTAAAAGTAAGAACTTTACAAGATACTCCCCTCGAATATGCCAACACAATTGCTAATAAAGCCAATCTTCTCTATAACTTACCCGACGATGTTGAGCATCCAGAAGCAGGAAATCGGCAAAATTTGCTACAAGCAAAAGCTTATTATCAAGAAGCTCTCCAGATTTTCTCCCAATACGGCGAATTAGGAAGAGGAGAAGTTGTGGCAGCAGTCTTAGTAGAAGTGGAGAGGGAGTTATTGGCGTGGGGAGATGGGTAGTTTTTAAGTAGCAAGTAGCAAGTAGTAAGTAGTAAGTAGTAAGTAAGAGTAATCAAGAATTAACAAAGATCAATCATCGAAGGAAAAGGCAAAATGACCAATTTTGTATCTAATTTGGCTAATAATCCTAACGTTCAAGATTTTTTGCACAGCCTAATCGCAGGGGAAATTACCTGGTTTACTGCCCTCTTTTTGCTGGCGATCGCCACTGCTGTTTCCATCCTTGGGGGAGCAATTGGGGGCATATTGTTAGCAGGGAAAGATTTAGGCTATCGTCTAGCTGCTATGATTGGCGGTTTATTTGGTCCTGCTGGAGTAATTCCCACTGTGGCGATCGGCTTGGTGATATTAAAACTAATATAAGGGTTAAAAATAATGCTTGAAGTAGGTTGGTTTTCGACAAAATTATTGCTAAAAGGTAAATTACTACGTAATCCTGGCTATTTTTACCGACAAATAACTATTGGGATTGTTTTTGGCTTATTTTTGTTAGTAGGAATTAGAGAGATAGGTATTAATCCTTTATTTGCCGTTATTTTTTCTAGTTTACTTTTAGGAAT
>JBFRWE010000170.1:0-3865 GCA_051439345.1 Xenococcaceae cyanobacterium | reverse complement strand
GCTAAAATAAATTTCTCGTCTACGCCTTTTTTCTTTCTATAATCATGAAGAACTCCCGTTTTAATATCTTGGATTTTCTCGGCAGCACGATAGGCTGCTGACGCTGTAGCTGAGCGTCCAGAAGAGCGAGAAATTACACTGGCATTAAAATAATAAATAGCCATTTTTGAAGGAGAATAACATGACTGGGTTGGTTAGCTATTGGTAGGGGGTGGGTCTCGCAACCACAAACGCAGTTTGTATAGTTGCGCTTTTACTGCGTAAAAGGGATTAAATGTTACTTGATTCTCTGACCTATAATTATAAGATTATCTTAGCGTAATTGCTCAAGATATTAGGTTAAAAGAAGACTACTTGAAAAAAGAGATGGGTAAGAAGTTAGATGAGTTGTTGAAAAAAAGGGAGCAGCTTAATGCTCAAATCCAGAAGGAGAGAAATAAGCAATCTCAACAACAACGGAAAGAGGATACTAGACGAAAGATTCTCTTGGGGGCGTTGATGATGGAGATGATGAAAAAGGGGGAGTTGGATGAGAAGAAGATTATGAAGAGGTTATCTGGGTTTTTGACTAAGGATATAGACCGTAAACTCTTTGATTTATCAGTTAAAAATTAAGCAATGTTTGATTGATTCGCTCATATAACTTTGTTTTTTTCTCTCACTATATTTCTGGCATGACCACAGAAACAGTCACAAAATAATCTAAAGCGGACTCTGCTGGTAAGTCAGCATATTCTTTTGGGTTCAAATTAGCTATTTTAAAGAGACGAAATTTATCGCGACTATGTTCTCCCCCACTTTTTTTTACTCTCCAGAAATTGCTAACAAAAATTAATTGATTTGTCTTTGATAATAACTTTTTGTTTTAAGGCTTCAGAACTCTAAAGTAACATCAATCGCTTTATAACCCTTTCTGAAAGACACATTAGATTACTTGGCTAAGTTTCTACTGAACCATCTCATCTACGAGAATTCAACTCTTGCACCACGAGCTAAAAGTAGCTCAACAATATTCTTATTCTTTTGTGCGACAGCAATATGTAAAGGACTTCTTCCTTTAGAATCTCGAACATTAACATTAGCTCGATACTCAAGTAAAATTTTAAGAGTTTCATCACCATCAGATTTTTGGAAAGCACGGAGTAAAGGTGTCCAACCTTGAGCATCAGTTAAATTTACTTCAGCACCGCGAGATAAAAGTAATTTCACTACACTTTCTTGATGATGTTGCGCTGCTCCAAATAATGCACTACTTTTTGTTAAATCTAAAGCGTTGACTTTAGCACCGCAATCTAATAATAGTTCTACTATATTTCGGTGTCCAACCCTGGCAGCTTGGTGCAGAGGTGTATAGCCATTTTTGTCGTTGACGTTAACATCAGCTCCACGACTTATCAGTAATTCACAAATTTGTTGACAATCTGCGCTCTCGGCTTCGCCGAGGCACTGCGTGAGCGCAGCCTGGTGTAAGGGGGAAAACCCAAAAGCTCCTGTTTTCTCGTTAATTTTGGCACCTTTGGTTATCAGAAGGGAAACTAGGTTTTTGTGTTTATCTGCAATGGCTTTGTTCAGAAAGGAAATTCCTTTGGCAGATCCTTTAGTAAACTTAGAATTTGCATCTACTCCACGAGCGAGATAGTCGTTAACTAATTCATAATCTCCAAGCATCACCGCAATATCTACTTCCATCACAGCACCACGATCTAACAGAAGTTGAGCAATATTCTTATGACGACTCCAAGCTGCCAGATATAGAGGAGTCGAACCATCTTTGGCTAAGGGCTCAATCTGCGCTCCATTAGCAATCAATAATTCGACTACATCCTGATGTCCGTTCATGGCTGCTTGGTGCAGAGGGGTTTCATCCCTATCATCTACAGCGTTAATGTTAGCACCGTTGGCGAGCAATAATTCACAGATATCTTTACACCCATGAAATGCAGCAAGAAATAATGGCGAACATGGTTTTCCATCAAGATAAAACATACAAGTTCGATAGGATAGTTATTAATCTGATAATTTAATCCTTTTAAACTTATTCTAAACGTCCCTCAAATATTTAGTTACCAAACCTCTTATCGTTAAATTAAAAAATATTTTGAGGCGCGGAAGGAAAGGCCGTGATAATAAAATTATTAACAGCAGCTCCTTCAATTGGCATTGGCTCTAATGTTAAAGGATTAGTGACTGTTGCTCTCCAATCACCTGTAGGCCTGCAACCACTTTGGATATATCCTTCACCAATTAGATTCAAGACCTGGGTATCGGAAAGATTTCGAGGGAAAAAACTTGAGGTTTTAGTTCCAAAACTAGGTAGACTTGGAATACGGAATTCAGCCGAAAAAGTCTCAAAATCAGCAGCATCTGGATCTGTAATTGGACGAACCCACTCATAATCAAATCCTTCAATAGTCCGATCCGTAGAATGGAATCCTTGTAAGCTACCACTTCTTATATCAGGGTTAAAAATGTGAAATTCGTCTATTGTATAGTTACAATTACAATTTGAAGAAACTTGAGAAGTAAGCAAAGAATCTTCGATAGCGAAAGTCGCCGAAGCTATATCTAACGGTGCTAAAGAATCTGAATTAGATGAATCAGATAACGTAATAGAATGATCAATTGGCTCTGAATCTAAAGATGCCGTGCTTGATAAATGTTCAAATATTGGTAAGAGGCTTTAATAATTGTATTTTGTGATAATTTTGTGATAATTTTGTGTTCGACTAAATATAGATAAATCTTTCTTTTGAGGGATGCCCGATAATTCAAAATATTTTGATGATAAATATCCCCAAATATTTAAGTAGTTTAAATTACTTAAAGAAAGATTTTTAAGTGATCTATCTTACACTTTAAAATCAAAGCACCAGAGCCAAAGCCTTGGCAAATCAAGGCTATCATTCAAAAGATCTAAATTTATATCAGTTAATTTTAAAAAAGTTTTGTCATTATTTTTTTGGATATAGGTAATTCAATAATTTTTATATATATAAATCAATAATCTAATTAAAGAGAGTGTTTTTTCTGAGAGATTTTGTTGAAAAAATAAGTTTCTAGTTGTGCAATAGCCAATCTAAAAATCGATGAATGAGATTCCTGCTCTTTGTTGTCTATTTATTCATTTACACTCTCGTTCTTACCAACCAATAACGGATACAGCCTTTTTTCTTTGCTCTGGAGACACTTCTAAATATCGCTGCAAAGTCCCCAAATCATTATGACCAGAGATTTCTTGAATATGCCTTAAAGGAATACCTGCATTGTGCATCTGAGTAAGAGCAGTCCTTCTGAAACTATGGGTACTAACTCCTTCTACACCAATCCGTTTACAAGCAGCGCGAAGTAACTTATCCGCCATCGAACGACTCAAGGCTTTTCCTTCTCTACTGGGAAACAAATTTCGATTATAGGGATTTATAGGCGGTTGATATTCATCTAGATACCCCAATAAAGGCGCAGGAATATCGATAGTACGGGTTTTGAGCTTGCCTTTCGTGGTAGATTTACGAAAAGTAATAGTTTTGTTTTTAATGTCCGTTACTTGTAAAGCGAGAGCTTCGGAGATGCGACAACCAGTAAACAAACAGATGGCAAATAAACAGCGATCTCTCGGACTTACTAACCCATCGTTAAATAACCGCTTTAACTCACTAGCGGTTAACACCTTCCCCTGCCCGTTTCCTGATACCTTCATAGGGATATTGTACCTTGTTGGGGAGCTATTCTACGAAAACATCATTTCGGGGAATTATCTCCGAAAGTATTGGGAATTGGTAGCTAGTAAATTGGTATGAATGTACGATTAAGTTTTGCTTATGGGGTTGTTGGGGTTGAAATGCTTATTCTCTCGTTAATTAATCAG
>JBFRWE010000169.1:0-17127 GCA_051439345.1 Xenococcaceae cyanobacterium | reverse complement strand
AGACTAGATTCTTCGTCAGGTGCTTGCTTTAAAGCTGATTGTTTAGCGATCGCTTCTGCTAAGAATTGTCGATAATATTCATAACGTTCCCAATCTCCTCTCACTACACAGTTGGGTTCATCTAGATGCAAACAATCACTAAATTGACAACTTCCTTGCTCTAAGCGTGCTTTAGCTTCGGGAAAATACCAAGCTAAGTTAGCTGGTTGGCAATCTAAATCTGGTTGATTAAAACCAGGACTATCGGCTAGTAAACCACCATAAGGCAACTCAAATAATTCTACATGACGGGTTGTATGACGACCTCGTTGTAACTTCCCTGATACTTTACCTACGCGAAGATCGATCGTGGGAATTAACTTATTAATCAAACTAGATTTGCCTACTCCACTAGGGCCAGCAACAATAGTAATTTTTTGTTGTAAATAATTGAGTAAGTTATCTAATCCCTGGTCTCGAACTATGCTAATAAATATAGGATCGTATCCCCACTGATGTAGACGCTCCTGCCACTGTTTTTGTTGTATTTCACTAATCAAATCGCTTTTATTCAGACACAAACATAGCTTGAGAGTAGTAGATTCTGCCTTAATTAAAAAACGACTTAACTGCCAGGGATCTAAAGTAGGTTCTTCCAGAGCAAAAACCAACAGAATCTGATCTGCATTAGCTACAGGAGGGCGTTGTAATTCCGTTTGACGAGGTAAAACTTCAGAGATTGCCCCTCTGCCATCTAGCCAATCAGGTTCTTCAATGATAACGCGATCGCCTACCATTACCTTCTGCCCGATTTTTTTTAGTCTAGTTCTGCGAGTACAGAGTAGTACTTGATGAGCGTTAGAATGGATATCTTGCTCTAAACGTACCTGATAGAAGTTAGCAACGGCAGCAACTACAGTACCTATCAACTCTGCTCTATCAATTACTGTGGGAGCAATTAAATTCACATCAATTACTCACAAATTGGAGGGACGGCGTACTAGCAAAGCAAAAAACTCTTGATGGTCTTTAATATTCTCTACTACGTATCCTGACAGCACTAAGCTTTCTGGGACTTGTTCGATCGGTTCTCCAGGGTCAAGTAATACTTCTAGGAGAGAATCTGGAGGAAGCTGTTCTAAGCGAAGCTTGGTACGGACAAAATTCAGGGGACAGGGTGTACCCCTTAAGTCAAGATGGGCATCTGGTTTTAAAGAACTACTGATTTCAGCTTTATCACTAGGAGTTGAGTAGGTCATTTATGAAATAGTCCTCCTAAAAATCCTTCTTTACCACCTTTACTAACGTTTATTCCCCTTATTTTAGCTAGTCTTTCCAATAGTTCCCGTTCCTCGGCATTAAACTTGGTAGGAATAGATACTCGAATAGTAATTAAATGATTGCCTCGACTCACTGGATTACCTAATTTGGGTACTCCTTTATTTTCTAGAGTTAAGACTTTTCCTGGTTGAGTTCCTGGCGGAATATGTAATTCCTCTGTACCATCAACAGTTTTAATTTCTAGACTACAACCCAAAATTGCTTGTAAATAGCTGATGGTAATTTCTGACTTGATGTTAATCCCGTCTCTGGTAAATTCGTTGTCTGATTCTACAAAGAGGTAAACATACAAATCTCCAGGGTTTCCTCCCCGCGCTCCTGCATCTCCTTCTCCAGAAACCCGCAAACGAGTTCCATTATCGACTCCAGGGGGAATAGTAATTTTTAGTTTTTTCGTTTCTTGTTTACGACCTACTCCACCACAAGCTTCACACTTCTGTTCAATTACTTCTCCTGTGCCGTTGCAAGCAGGGCAAACAGAAACTTGAGCGAAACTGCCAAAAGGAGTTCTAGTTGAGCGACGAACTTGCCCACTACCACCACAAGTGCTACAAGTTTTTACGCCAGTCCCTGGTTTAGCTCCAGTCCCATTACATACCTGACATATTTCCAAGTGAGGGATGCGGATTTGCTTTTCGCCCCCAAAAACTGCTTCACGAAATTCTAGCTTTAAGTCTAAGCGGAGGTCGTCGCCTCTGGCTGGACCGCTACGACGACGGGAAGAAGAGGCTGTCCCACCTCCCATACCACCAAAACCGCTAAAGATAGTCTCAAATATATCAGCAAAACCGCCAATATCACTGTAATCAAAACCTGCTCCACCAGCGGCAGAACCTACTCCTGCTTCGCCAAATCGATCGTATCTTGAACGAGTTTCTGGCTCTGAGAGAACTTCATAGGCTCGGTTAATTTCTTTAAACTTTTCTTCTGCCCCTGGTTCTTTGTTTACGTCTGGATGATATTTCCGAGCCAGGCGACGGTAAGCACGTTTAATTTCATCTTTGCTTGCATCGCGTGATATACCAAGAGTTTGATAGTAGTCGCCTGCCATAGATTGCTAATTTGATTGGTTCAATTTAAGGTTAATTAATCGTACTGTAACAAAATTTAATCACAGAAGACATGAATAGGTCAAAGCTGATTGTTAATCAACAACTTCGTAATCGTCGAAACTGTTTTCTCGGAAAACGGTTTCATCAGACATAGTGTCATCTTTATCTGATTCTAGATCGTCTATGTTAATAATTTTGTCTTCTTGTTCTAAATTTACTAATGCTTGAGAATCACTTTTCTTATTAAATTGATTAATTTGAGATTCTACATAAGACTTCTCCTCTCCATCAGCAAAAACTGCATCAAAGGAATCGCCTTTATCCGAACTCATAGACTGGTACACATCGGTACCAACTTCTAAAAGGGTTTGTCTCAACAATTCTAACAATTGCTTGACTTTATCTATATTAGCTTCTGGATCGACAAAAGCATGATCTAGTTTCTCTTTTTGTTGTTGAATTTGATTTTTTAATTCTTCTCTTATCACACTACCGTGTTCTTTGATAGTGAGTTCATAATTGGAGATTAAATTATCTGCTTGATTTTTGATTTCGACTAATTCCATGCGTAAACGGTCTAAATCCGCATATTCTTCGGCCTCAGCGCGCATCTTTTCAACTTCTGTAGGACTCAATCCTCCTGTATTAGTAATCCGAACGCTTTGCTGTCTTCCTGTCCCCTTATCTTGAGCAGAGACTTGCAAAATCCCGTTAACATCGATTTCAAAGGCTACTTCAATCTGGGGTACGCCTCTAGGCGCAACGGGAATACCTGTGAGTAAAAACTTGCCTAGACTTTTGTTATCTTTGGCTAAAGCTCGTTCACCTTGAAGGACATGAATTTCTACCGATGTTTGACCGTCAGTAGCTGTAGAAAAAACTTGAGATTTACTTGTTGGTACAGTTGTATTTCGTTCAATAATTTTAGTAAAAACTTCTCCTAAAGTTTCTATACCCAAAGATAGAGGGGTAATATCCAATAAAAGTATATCCTCGACTTCACCCCCTAAAACTCCCCCTTGCACTGCTGCTCCGAGAGCTACCGCTTCATCTGGATTGACAGAGCGATCGATCTGAATTTGCTTAAATAGAGTCTGAATTGCTTGTTGTACTGCGGGAATACGAGTTGAACCACCTACCAAAATAATGCGATCGATTTCTTCTGGAGTTAATTCAGAATCTTTGAGTGCTTGCTGGACTGGTTCTAAAGTTTTTTGAATTAATTCTCTAGCTAGATCTTCAAACTTAGCCCTGCTCAATTCCATTTCTAAATGCTTAGGACCAGTCTCATCTGCTGTAATAAAAGGTAAATTTATCGATGTAGTTGGAGCAGTTGAAAGTTCTATTTTGGCTTTTTCGGCAGCTTCCCGCAACCTTTGTAAAGCCATTTTATCTGGTCTTAAGTCGATCTTTTCTTGAGCATAAAAAGCTTTAATCATCCAGCGCACAATCACATTATCAAAATCATCTCCCCCCAAATGATTATTACCAGAAGTCGCTCTTACTTCAAAAATACCATTACCTAGTTGAAGAATAGAAACATCAAAAGTTCCACCGCCCAAATCAAAAACTAAAATTTGTTGCTCTTGGTCTTGCTTATCTAGTCCATAGGCGAGGGCAGCAGCTGTTGGCTCATTAATAATCCTTAATACTTCTAAGCCAGCAATAGTTCCTGCATCTTTAGTTGCCTGACGTTGGGCATCAGTAAAATAAGCAGGAACAGTAATCACCGCTTGAGCAACTGCTTCACCTAGAAACGCCTCGGCATCAGCTTTGAGCTTTTGCAAAATCATCGCTGAAATTTCCTGAGGAGTATAAGCTCGTTTCTGAATTTCAATATTGACGGTATCATCCCGACCTTTAACACACTTATAGGGTACTCTAGACCTTTCTGTTTCTGTATCATCCCAACGACGACCAATAAACCGTTTAACGCTATGAATTGTATTCACAGCATTAGTAACTGATTGTCTTTTGGCTAATTGTCCAACTAAACGAGTATTTTCTCTCGCGAAAGCGACCATACTTGGAGTAGTGCGCCCACCTTCTGAGTTGGTCACTACAACAGGCTTGCCTCCTTCGAGAACAGCAACACAACTATTGGTAGTACCCAGGTCAATACCGATAACTTTTGCCATAGTTTTTAGGCAGTAACATAGTCCACAATAACTAAATTAAAAAGTCGCAGGAACAGATAACCAGCTTGCTCGTTTGGTCATCAAAATTAAGTTAAATAGTTATATCTGGTTGCTAAATTAAGCCAGGAATAATTACTTAATCTTCTCCGTTATTTGTCTGGTTATCCTCTGCCACATTTTCTTCTTCCGAGGTTATCACGGGTTCTTTAGGAACAGCAACTTTTACCATGGCGTGACGTAGTACTTTTTCTCCCAGTAAATATCCTCGCATCAACTGCTCAATAACAGTTCCTTCAGGATATTCATCCGTTGGCTCTCTGAGCATAGCTTCGTGTAAATTGGGGTCAAATTCCTCTCCTTCTGCTCGCATAGCAGAAACTCCAAGGCGTTTAAGACTGTCAACTAAAGTTTTATATACTCCTTGATAACTATTATGGATTCCTTTTTCTCCTTCAGTGGTGGGTTTAATCTGAGTTCTAGCCCGCTCAAAATTATCTATTACTGGTAACAAATCAGTAATAACGTTTACTTTTGCTTGTTCTGCAAGATTTTCTTTTTCTTTGCTGGTTCTTTTGCGGAAATTATCAAAATCTGCTGCTAATCGAGCATATTGAGCTTTATTTAAATTAGTCTGTTCAATTTGTTTATCCAAAAGTTGCTTCAGATTAGCATTTTCTTGTTGGAGGGCAGTAATTATCTGTTCGTTCTCTCCTGGTAACTCATCTTGATTTTCTTGCTCCTCTACTTCATCGACAACATCATCGATTCCTGCTGCTGATTCAGCAGTCACTTCTGCTTCAGAAGTTTCAGTATTATGATTATCGCTATTGTTTTCTTCTGACTCAACTAAGATTTCTTCTTGAGTTTCTATGGTAGTTTCTGGTTGCTTTTGCTCTTCAATCATAAGAAATAAGAAATTTGCTTTTAATCAATTATTAGCAGAAATATTTTTGCCGACAGACTTTTAATTTTAGCAATGCTTTGGGGAACACTTGGTAATGTCAGGAGATATTTTTATTATTTTATGGCTTCTTTTTCCTCATCGAAACGAACTAAAGCAGTAGCTTTGCGCAATTATTTTTCCCCTTTTGGCAATAAATTAGTCCAATCAGGGATTGTCAACAGCGATCAGATGCAAAAGGCTTTGGCAGAAAGTCGTAAAAGTGGTCTTCCTTTAACTGATGTTGTGGAATCTATGACGGGAAAGCAACTCTCTCCTGATTTAGTCCGTCAGTATAAAAAACATCACCTGTTTGAGCTTAAAATTCTTTATGGCGTTGAGTCTCTAGACCCTGAGATAGACGAGATTAGCAATAATCAGGTGGAAACATTAATAAATTCTTTAATTCCTATTGATATCTGCCGTCGTTATCGTCTGATTCCTCTTCAGCATCAAGAAAGTTCACCTCCTGCTTTAGTGGTAGCGATGGTTGACCCTGAAAACTTAGAAGCCCAAGACGATCTTAATCGTATTCTGCGCCCTAAAGGAATTGAATTAAGGCGAACAGTTATTACTCAATCTGACTATCAAAAACTGCTCGATCGATTTCTGGATGAACAAGTCAAGAAAGAGGAAACTAAAAAATCAGCAGCAGCAGTTGATGTTTCTTTGGATTTAGAAAACTTGGATTTCAATCTTGAAGAAGCAGATGAAGAGGTTGAAGATGATTTAGGGGCGATCAATGAGGCTAAGGGCGCACCAGTAATTAGCTTAGTTAATAAGATTCTGGCTAAAGCACTCCAAGAAGGAGTTTCTGATATTCATATTGAACCTCAAGAAGAATTTCTGCGGGTGCGTTACCGCAAGGATGGTGTATTACAACAGCCCTTTGACCCCTTACCTAAGAAAATTATTCCTTCGGTAGTTGCTCGTTTCAAGATTATGGCAGATTTGGATATTGCGGAAAAGCGTCTGCCTCAAGATGGCAAGATTCGCCGTATGTTTCAGGGACGAAAAGTGGATTTTCGGGTTAATACTCTACCTAGTCGCTATGGAGAAAAAGTCGTTTTACGGATTTTAGATAACTCGGCTACCCAACTGGGTTTAGATAAATTAATTTCTGACGAAGGCTCTTTGCAACTAGTTCGCGATCTAGCTAGTCGTCCTTTTGGTCTGATTTTGGTAACTGGACCAACGGGTTCGGGTAAATCTACTACTCTCTATTCAATTTTGGCAGAAAGGAATAACCCAGGAGTAAATATCAGTACGGCAGAAGACCCGATCGAATATTCTCTAGACGGTATTACCCAAGTACAGGTAATTCGGGAAAAAGGCATGGATTTTGCCTCCATTCTGAGGGCTTTTTTAAGGCAAGACCCCGATGTCATTCTGGTCGGTGAGACAAGAGACTCGGAAACAGCCAAAACTGCGATCGAAGCTGCTCTGACAGGACACTTAGTTTTAACTACTCTGCACACTAATGATGCTGCTGGCGCGATCGCTCGTTTGGATGAAATGGGAGTAGAACCTTTCATGATTTCGGGTGCTTTACTCGGAGTTCTAGCTCAAAGACTTATGCGTCGGGTTTGTAGTGAATGTAAAGTTGCTTACCATCCAACGAAAGAGGAATTGGCGAGATTTGGTTTATCCGCTTCTAATGAAGAAGAAATTATGTTCTATAAAGCTAATACCTTAACTCCAGAGGAAATCACCACAGCAAGAACAAACGGAAGTCTCTGTCCTAAATGTAATGGAGTAGGCTACAAAGGCAGGGTAGGGGTTTACGAAGTAATGCGTAATTCGGAAAAGCTACAGTCTCTCATCAACGAAGGAGCTAATACTGACAGGATTAAGGAAGTAGCTGTAGAAGAAGGCATGATCACTCTTTTGGCATATAGCTTAAATCTGGTTCGAGAAGGTCATACCACCCTAGAAGAAGTAGAACGGGTCACATTTACTGATTCTGGCTTGGAAGCGGAACTAAAAGCCAAACGCAAGAATTCTTTGACTTGTCGTACTTGCAGAGCGGAACTACAACCAGAATGGTTGGATTGTCCCTATTGCATGACTCCTCGTTTTAGTGACTAGTAGGGACGTTCCATGGAACGTCCCTACTACAAAAATGATTAATTAAATTAATTCAGCTATAGGAAAAAATTATGGATTTAATGATTGAAGATTTGATGGAACACCTAGTCGAAATGGGTGGTTCTGATATGCATATTCAAGCTAGTGCGCCAGTATATTTCCGCATTAGTGGCAAACTTACGCCTATTGGCGATGAACTCACTCCCCAAGAATGCCAAAAACTAATTTTTAGTATGCTTAACAATACTCAACGTAAAGAGTTGGAGCAAAACTGGGAATTGGATTGTTCCTATGGAGTGAGAGGATTAGCTCGTTTTAGGGTCAATGTTTATAAGGAACGAGGTTGCTATGCTGCTTGTTTACGGGCATTATCTTCTAAAATTCCTAATTTCGATCAGTTAGGCTTACCTAAAGTGGTCAGAGAGATGACAGAAAGACCAAGAGGATTAGTTTTGGTAACAGGGCCTACTGGTTCAGGCAAAACTACAACTTTAGCAGCGATGTTGGACTTAATTAATCGCACTAGAGCAGAGCATATTCTTACGGTAGAAGACCCGATCGAATACGTATTCCCCAATATCAGAAGTTTGTTTCACCAAAGGCAAAAAGGGGAAGATACTAAAAGTTTTGCTAATGCCCTCAAAGCTGCTCTTCGCGAAGATCCAGATATTATCCTGGTTGGGGAGATGCGGGATTTAGAAACAATCTCTCTGGCAATTTCCGCAGCAGAAACAGGTCACTTGGTTTTTGGAACACTCCATACTAACTCCGCTTCGGGAACAGTAGATCGGATGATTGATGTTTTTCCCGCAGGACAGCAAGCACAAATTCGGGCAATGTTATCTAATTCTCTCATTGCTGTGTTTAGTCAAACCCTAGTTAAAAAGAAAAATCCCAAACCTGGAGAGTTTGGTCGAGCTATGGCACAAGAACTAATGGTTGTCACTCCAGCGATCGCCAATTTGATTAGAGAAGGTAAAGCTCCTCAAGTTTATTCAGCTATTCAAACAGGAATGAAACTGGGTATGCAAACGATGGAACAAGCTCTGGCTAATTTAGTTAAAACAGACGTTATTGCTCTTGAGGAAGCACTGACTAAAAGTGGTAAGCCAGATGAATTACAGCGTCTTTTAGCTGGTAGTATGGGAACTCTCAACACAAACATGAAGAAGAGAACTCGTTAGTGGTCAAGCTTTTAGCTCTTAGCTTCTTGGCGCAACAGCGAGTGGGGGAAACCCAAGGGACTGAGTGCGGAAACAAGTTCCGCACTTTAAAAGTCCCGCCCAATAACGCGCTGCACCGCTTTTAGCTTTTAGTTCATTTAATCTCTATTAATTGTATTTTTATTGATTCGATCGCTTATTTAATCTATGACTGTATATATTGCTAAGGTTAGAGACCATTCAGGAAAAGTCCTCAACGAAAAAGTTGAAGCTGCCTCCCTAGAACAAGCTCGTAGTATTTTAATTAATAGATATGTAGCTGTAGGTAAAATCACTAAATCTAGTTTCAATTTTGACTTATCTCAATTAGAGATGGCTTTAAGTAAAGTCAAAGTCAAAGATAAGGCGGTATTTTCCCGCCAGTTTTCGGTGATGACTAATGCAGGGGTAGCAATTGTAAGGGCTTTAGGTATTTTGGCAGATCAAGCTCCTAATCCGAAACTGAAAAGAGCTTTGTTGGGTATTAGTGCCGAAGTACAACAGGGTAATAACCTTTCTAGTTCGATGAGTAAATACCCTGAATGTTTTGATGAGCTTTACGTCAGTATGGTAGAAGCAGGAGAAGTTGGTGGGGTACTCGATGAAGTTCTCGATCGCTTGTCAAAATTACTGGAAAATATTGCTAAATTGCAAAACCAAATTAAGTCTGCTATGACTTATCCAGTTACGGTGGGGATTTTTGCTGTCATTGCTTTTTTAGGTATGACCATTTTTCTCATACCTGTATTTGCGGGAATTTTTGACCAATTAGGGGCAGAACTACCCGCTTTAACTAAATTTATGCTCTGGCTGAGTGCGTTGCTCAGAAGTTGGCGAGCGATTATTCCTGTAGTTGTGTTTATGGGACTTAGCTTTGCCTTTCGCCAGTACTACAAGACTCCTGTGGGAAGGCTACAAATAGATGCTTTCTTTCTCAAGATGCCTTTATTTGGAGATCTGAATGAAAAATCAGCTGTAGCTCGCTTTTGTCGGGTATTTGGTACTTTAACAAGTTCTGGTGTTCCTGTATTGCAATGTTTTGATATTGTATGTAGCATTATTGGCAACCAAGTAATTGTCAATGCGGTACACGCTGCTAAGAAAGATGTACAACAAGGTGGCATGATTAGTTTAGCTATCCAAAAAGAAAAGGTGTTTCCTCCTCTAGCAATTCAAATGATCAGTATTGGGGAAGAAACAGGAGAATTGGATGCGATGATGGAGAAGGTAGCTGATTTCTATGAAGATGAAGTAGAACAAGCAGTTAAGGCTTTAACCAGTATTATCGAACCTCTGATGATGGTAGGTATCGCTATTATGGTAGGGACTATTTTGCTGTCTATGTATTTACCAATGTTCTCTATTTTCGATCAATTAGGTTAATCCTATCGGTTATGCCTGTTAAGCAATCAGACTTTGAAATTTTACTAGCAAAATACAGCGATCGCGCTAGCGCGATCGCTCTTCTTAAGCAATATCGTCCTTATCTAGAGAAAATTCCCAGTATTAGGCGACCAGAGCAAAGTTTAATTACTATTCCTTTACCTATAGTCCGAATTCGTCAAATTCAACCAACAAACAAGCTATCTGTTAATACTGCTTCTGTACCCATAGCTACTCATCTACCCTGCGATTTAGCTATTTTGATGTGCGATCCCGAATGGAAAATTAAAATGGGGGCAGAAATATTAGTCTTTATTCACCGTCCTCACGAAGATTTTTCCCATTTACTCAGTCGTTGGCGACAAACCCAAGTTTATCTCGATCGAGACTATGAATGGTTAATGCCTCCTAGAGAACAGCATATATTAAGCGAAGCAGCAGATAGTTTCTATCCTCTGTTTATTCTGTTTGATTCTACTCCTGAAAGGATTAAACAAGGACTGGTAGGATCTAAATTACCTCATATTGTCCAGACAACTAACTCTTTTGGTGAGGAAGAAATCACCGAGACTTTTTCTTCTCAAGATTAGTTGGTTGAAGTTCTCCCCTCCGTGAACGAAGGGGATTCACATTGTTATCATTACAGTTGAGTTAATCAAAACTGTTATGTAAATATTGAAATAGATATGGAAGCGACTAAAGTTCGTACTTCTAAAAATTTTAAAAAACTCCAGGCGCGATTAAGAGGTTTAGTCGGAAAATCGATCGCTGACTATAATATGATCGAAGAAGGCGATCTCGTGATGATCTGTTTGTCTGGAGGCAAAGATTCATACACAATGATGGATTTGCTGCTCAGTTTGCAACGAAAAGCTCCGATAAAATTTGAGATATTAGCAGTTAACTTAGACCAAAAACAACCAGGTTTTCCCGAACACATATTACCGCAGTATTTAGCCTCTTTAAACGTTCCCTATCGCATTGTCGAACAAGACACTTATAGTACTGTGACTAGCATAATTCCTGAAGGAAAAACTATGTGTGGTTTGTGTTCGCGCTTGCGTCGCGGTGTTCTCTATCGTGTTGCCGAAGAAGAGGGGGCGACTAAAATTGCTTTAGGTCATCATCGGGATGATATTGTAGAAACTCTCTTTCTAAATATGTTTTATGGTGGAAGGTTGAAAGCTATGCCACCAAAGCTCTTAAGTGACGATCGACAAAATATTATAATCCGTCCTTTAGCCTATTGTTCGGAAAAAGAAATTATTCGTTATGCTAATGCCAGAAAATTCCCGATTATTCCTTGTAATCTTTGTGGCTCTCAAAAAAATTTACAACGAGCTAAAATCAAAGAAATGTTACAGACCTGGGAACGAGAAACCCCTGGTCGGATTGATAGTATTTTTCGTAGCATTCAAAATGTATCTCCTTCTCAATTAGCAGATACAGAATTGTTTGATTTCTCTGGATTAGCTGGAATCGCTAATATCTCCACATAATTTATCTTGCCAAGATTCAACTCGGATTAATGAATTGATTCTCTCAAATCTTTATTTAACCTGTCAAAATCATTGTGGTGGACTACTAGTGATTTCGTCATGAACAGGAGCAAAATTGCCTTGAAGAAAGGTATTAATCTGGGTAATTGTTATGTTTTTAGGGTACTCAAATTAGGATGTTTACTTTGTTCAAAGCAAGTTTAGTTTAATTTGATTGTACCTATTTACCAACACTGACTAAGACAAAAAATATTGGTAAACAAAAGCGAACCCATACAAAAACTTACTGTTTTGATTGGAGGATAATTCGATCGATTTGCGTAAATTTTTTTTGTATTGGTTACTAAAAAATTGAGTTGTTAGTTGTTAGTTGTGAGCGATTCTAATTTCCTTCCCCAACAACTTATCAGAAGAATTTAAACCTACTTTTGTCAAGCGAATTGAGTATAACCTGCAACTTTATTTACATAAAAGTTATTTAATCTTATTTTGACTGTAATAATTGTTTAAGTTTCGTCAAAGGGAATTCTTCCCGTTCCCCTAACCTCCCTTAAGAGGTTAATCCTGAACGGACACTAGTGTTTAGCCGAATAAGTCCTTCTTAATTAACTTATTACGTAAACTACTCAACATTTAATAATTAAGAATCTAAATAAATCCTCAAAGCCCTTAGTTAGGAGGTAGAGAATTTGAGCTTTCCAGAAAACCAAAAAGAGTCTGTTCATCATGTCGTTATTATCGGGGGAGGATTTGGTGGGCTTTATGCAGCACATACTCTTGCTAAAGCACCAGTTAAAGTTACCCTGATTGATAAACGGAACTTTCATGTCTTTCAGCCACTACTTTACCAAGTAGCTACGGGTGGTTTATCTCCCGCAGATATTTCTTCTCCTTTACGAGGAATCTTAAGACATAACAAAAACACAGAAATATTGATGGGAGAGGTGAAAAAAATAGATCCTCAAAAGCAAACAGTTCAACTACGATACAGAGAAATTAGCTATGACTCTCTGATTGTCGCTACTGGTGCTAACCACCAATATTTTGGACACGAAGAATGGGCTGAGAGAGCACCTGGCTTAAAAACCATTGAAGATGCTTTAGAAATGCGCAGACGCATTTTCATTGCCTTTGAATCGGCGGAAAAAGAAACAGATCCTAAAAAACGCGAGGCTTGGTTGACCTTCACAATCATCGGTGGAGGCCCAGCAGGAGTGGAATTAGCTGGAGCCTTAGCCGAAATAGCTCACGGGACTTTAACGGAAGACTTTCGTAATATTAACACAAAAGATGCCAAAATTATCTTAGTACAAAGTTCAGACCGAATTTTACCCTCTTACTCTCCTTTATTGTCAGCCAAAGCTAAAGCTTCCCTAGAGCAGTTAGGAGTTACAGTTCTTACTGGTACTAGAGTTATCCAAATGAATAATCAGATGGTGACTATTCGTCACGCTGATGAGATTGAGTCGATTAGGGCAAGGACTGTGTTGTGGACTGCGGGAATGAAAGCTTCTGTTATGGCGCAACACCTGCAAGAATGCACTGGTGCTGAACTAGATAAGGCTGGACGAGTAATAGTTAATCCAGACTTTAACATCCCAGGGAATGATAATATTTTTGTCATTGGTGATGTCGCCAATTATGCCCACCAAGATGATAAGCCTTTACCTGGAGTTGCTTCAGTGGCGATGCAATCTGGAAAATATGTCGCCAACCTGATTAAAAGTCGCCTCCAAGGAAAAACTATCTCACCTTTCCAATATAAAGACTGGGGTAGCTTAGCTGTAATCGGTAAACATGCTGCTGTAGTAGAGATGGGTTTCTTGAAGTTATCTGGATTCCTAGCTTGGGTATTCTGGATGTTTATTCACGTCTTCTACCTGCTAGAGTTTGACAATAAATTAATTGTGATGATTCAGTGGGCTTGGAGCTACTTTACTATGGACAAAGGAGCGCGTTTAATTACTACTCCTGGAGAACACCCCACTATCCAACTAGAAGAACACGACGAAAATATCGTTCAATCACCTGGATTAAGTCAAACCATAGAAACGGTATTACTGAAAGAAGAAAATGTGGTAGTCAAGAATCAAGATTCTAATCCGACAAAAAGCTACTTAATTAGCAACTCTGGTTTAGACTAAAAATAGTCATTACTAAACAATTCAGCTAAAAATGTAGCAATCAGGAATAATTCATGAAAACAATGTAGTCCGACGCACATTGCTCACGGGAGCGAAATGCTCGCACTTGCTCACAAATGATTTAGGATTGCTATAGCTGAATTGTTTTTCTAAAAAAGCCCACTCAAAATCCAAGATGAGTATCCTAACTCTACAAAAAATACAAAAAGACTTCGGCATCAAAGAAATCTTACGGGAAGCCAGTTTTAGTATTGAAGAGAACGATAAAGTAGGTCTCATAGGGGTTAATGGTTCTGGTAAATCCACTCTCCTCAAGATGATTGCAGGTATTGAATCTGTTGACAGTGGCGATCGCATTGTTAAATCTGGTGCTAAAATAATCTATCTACCGCAACAACCAGAAGTAAACGAAGAAAACACCGTTTTAGATCAAGTATTTGCTGATAGTAGCAAACAGATGAAACTGGTGCAGGAATATGAAGATTTAAGCCATAAAATCGCTTATGCCTCAGAAGAGCAACAAAATCAATTAACCACAAGACTAATTAAGGTAACCGAAAAAATTGAAGCAGCAAATGCCTGGGAATTAGAGACTAAAGCCAAAATCATCCTCAGTAAATTAGGAATTGAAGATTTTGAGGCTAAAGTGGGCGGTTTGTCTGGAGGATATCGCAAGCGAATTGCTTTAGCTACCGCATTGCTAAATGAACCAGATTTATTATTGATGGATGAGCCGACTAACCATCTTGATGCTGAGTCGGTAGAATGGCTACAAGACTATCTCAATAATTTTCGAGGTGCTATTTTATTAGTTACTCACGATCGCTATTTCCTCGATCGCGTTACTAATCGTATTCTGGAAATAGATAGAAGCGATCTTTATACTTATACGGGTAACTATTCCTATTACCTAGAAAAGAAAGCGGAACAAGAAGCCTCCGCAGCCAAAAGTGAACATAAATATCAGGGCATACTCAGGAAAGAATTAGAATGGCTGAAAAGAGGGCCTAAAGCTCGTAGTACTAAGCAAAAAGCTAGGATCGATCGTATCCAAGCTATGCAAGAGCAAACCTTCAAACAAGCTCAGGGCAAAGTAGAAATTGATACCCCAGGAAGACGCATCGGTAAAAAAGTAATTGAACTAACTAACGTTGCCAAAGCTTATAATGAGCGGGTCTTAATTAAAGATTTTACCTATAAATTTTCTCCTCGCGATCATATCGGTATTATCGGTGGTAATGGTGCTGGTAAGTCTACTCTCATGAATATTATTACAGGACGAGTTGAACCAGATACGGGTACTGTTGATATTGGTACTACTATTCACATTGGCTATTTCGATCAGCATTCAGAAGATTTGCTCAAAGCACTGAATGAAAATCAAAGAGTCATTGACTATATTAAAGATATCGCTGCCTACGTTACTACCGCAGATGGTAGCCAAATTAGTGCATCACAAATGCTGGAGCGATTTTTATTCACTCCTAATCAGCAATATTCACCGATACATAAACTTTCTGGTGGGGAAAAACGTCGCTTATTTTTATTGCAAGTATTAATGAGTGCGCCCAACGTTTTAATTTTAGATGAGCCGACTAATGATTTGGATGTACAAACCCTATCGGTATTAGAAGATTACTTAGAAAACTTTAATGGCTGTGTAATTGCTGTATCTCACGATCGCTATTTTCTCGATCGTACCGTAGATTTTATTTTGGCGATCGAATCTGGTGGTGAAATTCGTCAGTATCCTGGTAATTATTCAGTTTATTTAGATTATAAAAAGACTGAAGAGAAAGAGCTTAAGCAGAAAGAAACCGTAACTAAAAACAAAACACCATCTACTCCTAAGTCTAGTAATACTAATAACAAATCTCGTCGCTTATCTAATTACGAAAGAAGAGAATATGAGCAATTGGAAAGCAAGATTGCCGAGATGGAACTAGCTAAGGAAGAGTTGGAAAAAACCCTTTATCACAATCCTCCTAGTGATTTTAGTAAAGTGCAAGAGCTTTCAGAAGAATTAACCGCATTAAACGATAAAATTGAGCAGTCTACTGAAAGATGGATGGAGTTAGCAGAGAGAGATTTTTAGTAATACTTAAACCAATATTAGTTTTGATAGTAAAGTGACAGCGACTATTAGTATAAGATAGAAATCAAAATAAACTTAGTAGCTAGGCAAAATTAAATATAAGATAGAAAAGTTTTTATTCTTCCTCTGCACCTCTGTCTTGGTGGACGTTCCCTTGCGTCTTGCGGAGGGGCTGACTCTGGAACTTGTTTCCAGAGCTTGAACGCCCCGTCCGACGCGGGCTTCCACCGCTGCACCCTCTGCCCTCACTCATTTTATAATTAATTGTACCCACCAACTTTTTTGTAGCTATGTTAATAAACAATCGATTACCAATAGATACAAATCATCTTTTAAAACAAGATCGAACCTTGAGTTTTTCTGGAATGACTTGGACAGATTATGAAAAGTTTAATTCAGAAGAATATTCTGGATATCGTACATCTTTTTTAGATGGAGTAATAACTATAATGTCACCAAGTCAAAATCATGAAATAATTAAAGATTTTATTTTTTTATTAGTTATTACTTACTGCGATTTTCTTGATTTAGATTATTATCCTACAGGTTCAACAACTTTCAAAGACCAAAATCAACAAGTAGGCAAAGAACCTGATGCCAGTTTTTGTTTTAATAGTTTAAAGAAAGTTCCCGATCTGGCTATAGAAGTTATTTTTAGTAGTGGGGGTACTAATGACTTAAGAAAATATCAAAAATTAGCAGTCAAAGAAGTCTGGTTTTGGATTGAAAATAAATTAGAAATTTATGTTTTAGTTGATGGTATTTATCAAAAGCGATCGTATAGCTTTAATTTAGCCAAACTTGAAGATAAACTCCTGACAAAATATATTGCTCAAGCTTTGAATGGTAATCCTAGAATACTTAAAAAAAGCTTTTTGGATGAAGTTAATCAATAATTAGATAACACCCATAGCTCTTTATTAAAAGACTGTAAAGTCATTTAGCTTAGGTATTCATTCTCATTAATCAGAGATTCTTGAGAATAAATACCCCTCAATCAATTAGTTAGCGTAAATTTTACTTCTTTCCTTTCACTGGACTATAAATTGTCATCAATATTGTTGATATTTGCCCGTTGGTTTGGTCTAGCCAAAAATAAATCAATTTTAGAGTTTTTTTAAATATCGAATATATTTCTCGCACAAAATTGTAGTATTGTCGTATATCTCAAGCAAGAGTACAGGCTATGGACAACAAAGATTTACTCAACGAACAAATCTATGACCACACCAAAGCTTCAGAGTTAATTAGACAACGAGCCAAAGC
>JBFRWE010000168.1:0-3227 GCA_051439345.1 Xenococcaceae cyanobacterium | reverse complement strand
CTGCTCAGAAAATTAGAATCTGCCAGCTTACCACCTAAATCATTGAATAATTTTATTTTGCGCTTGGGAGAACAACTAAACGAACAAGATCTGCTTAAAACTGCTGTAGAAGAAGCCCGCAAAGCAATCGATACAGAACGAGTAATTATCTATAGTTTTGATGCTGATTGGTATGGCACTGTTATCGCCGAATCTGTTTTACCTGGGGTACCAAAAGCTCTACATGCTAAAATCAAAGACCCTTGTTTTGCCCAAGAATATGCCCAAAAATATTATCATGGTCGCATTCAATCCTTAGATAATATCTATGAAGCGAAACTGACTGATTGCCATCGAGAGCAATTAGAGAAATTTGCAGTCAAAGCCAGTCTTGTAGTCTCGATTATCAGCAACAACAAGTTGTTTGGTTTACTCATCGCCCATCAGTGTTCCCATCCTCGCTCTTGGCAACAATCTGACATAGATTTATTTGCTCAATTAGCCGTGCAAGTAGGATGGGCTCTTCAAGCAAATTCAACCAATCGACAATCTCTTCCACAGATAAAAGAAGAAGCACAAATACAAATAGAAGCAGAGATTACTTCAATAGAGAATCAAAACAAATTTGAAAGTACATTTAAGAGCCAAGAGACTAGAAAGTTACCAGAAGCGACTCTAGTTAATAATGCGATTGAAATAACACCTCAGCAGCAGCAGCAAGCCTCTAAGCTCTTACAAAATACGTGCCATGCATTTGAAAACCTTTTCGTCGAGGCAACTCAGCAGTCGGAGGCGATTGCCAATCTTCTTAAACAGATGCAAACAGCCAAAGATTCTGCTCAAGCAATAACTGTAAGTCTAGAGTCATTAAAACAGGACGAAATATTAGCTCAGAACAAACAAGTTAGAAGTAACAAAATTACTTTAAATCATAATCTGGTTACTCTTCAAGCGATGACAATAGAAGCTAATACGACAATTATGCAGATAGGTGATTCTTCTCAAAAGCTTCTGCAAATGGGAAGTTTGATTAATAAACAAATAAAGCAACAAGCAACCGCTCCTTCAAGTGAAAGCAGTCCGAATTCCCTAATATCGATCGCTGAGAGAGTATCTCCTCTGACAAATCGGTTAACCCAACAAACAAAACAAACTGAAGCCCTAATCAAAAGAATAACTTTAGAAGTTAAGCAAATAGTAAATTTACTAGAATCTGATGAAGATAAGATTTTGACTGAAACTGAAACCGAACCAGAAATTACGTCTTTACTGTCACCGACTACTGCTGTTAATACTAAAATCAATGACCTAATTGGCAAAATTGCTCAAGCTGTTGAACAGACTCAACATTTAGCTTTTATCAATCAATTTATTCTCCAAGTAGCTACTCTTGCTATCAATTTAGAGGATAAAAAAATACGCAGTTTCTGAGCGATTGTGAAAATCAGTATTAGCTATTTAGTAATTTATCTGAACTAAATTAGGTAATTGATTAATTGTTTCTGGGAGTTTGGTAAATTTATTCCTGGCCAAGTCTAGCTGAGTTAAATTGCTTAATTTAGTGAGGGATTCTGGCAAGCTGCTTAGTTGATTTCCCCACAAATTCAGATGAGTTAAATTAGTTAATTTAGAAATGGCTTCTGGAAAAATAGTTAGTTCATTATCCTTCAAGTTCAAATGAGTTAAGTTAGTCAGCTTAGTAATAGCCTCTGGCAAGTCAGTTAATTTATTACCTACTAAACTAAGCTGCTTTAACTTTTGTAGATATTTTATTTCTGCAGGGATTTCACTAATCATATTCCCATTTAAATTTAATTTTTCCAACTGTTTTAACTCAAAGATAGACTTGGGAATTATATACAGTTTTTCAGAATCATTATTATCCCCAAAATTACTTAAATCTAATTGAGTTAATTCCTGTTCTTTTGCTGCTTTTATTTTTGTTTCAAAATAGTTACTCATGTAATTAACAATAATTCAAAATAAAAAAATGTGTGGTGACTAATTGTATAATGTTATCTCTGAAAATATACATATGTTTGCTCTATTAGCGGGACTAGACATCGATGATTTTATTTTGCTCTTTTCCGTATTTTTATCTTATATTGTGTGTTAGTGTAAATACCTAAGAATTTTTGCTGATTTTTCGCTTGAAGATTGTTTCTTTTAGTATTTTTGCTTAAGTTCTATACTTAGAGGTTATCTTCCTCAAAGTACGTAAGTACTCATTAAGTCGTTTAAATTTAAATCATTATTACTAAGAAAATTATCAATGACTTCAGCTTTCAATCCCGAACCTAATAACGATCGAGACTTAACTAAGGCAAGTTTTCGGGATAGTCAACCTTTACTCGAAGAAGACTTGAGTCGCAGTCAATTAGCTTGGTCAGTAGAACTAACCCAGTTGCCTCAACACATCATCCAAGAGCTACATCAAGCAAATAGTCAAGAAGAAATTTTAACTATCATTGTGGAAGAAGCCCGCAGATTACTGGAGTGCGAACGCGTAGTGGTTTATAGCCTTACCGAACCATCTCAGGGAAAAGTTATTGCCGAAGCAGTTATTCCAGGTTGGAAGAAAACTTTAGGGCTAACTATCGAAGACCCTTGTTTTAAAGCTAAGTCCATGGAAAGCTACCACAATCGTCAGGTTCAGGCTTGTAATAATATATATCGTTCAGGGCTCGACCAATACTATATCGAACAATTAGAAGAGATAGAAGTCAAAGCCAACTTAGTTGCCCCAATTCTGCAAAAAGGTAAGTTATTTGGCTTACTAGTAGCTCATCAGTGTTCTCAAATACGCCAATGGAAGCCAGAGGAAATCGACTGCTTGTCTCAGCTAGCTACTCAAGCTGGCTTAACCTTGAATAATACTAAGCTGATGGCAGAATCTGCTCAACTCAAACAACAAGAAGAAACGGAAGCTCAGTGGACAGAATATTTTACCGATGCCACTAGACAGATTCGTCAATCCTTGAACCAGAAAGACGTTCTCAAAGTTACTGTTGAAGAAGTGCGTCGAGTTTTGAGTTGCCAGCGGGTAGTAGTCTACAGCTTGAATCAGGAAAAGTACGGCGTAGTCATAGCTGAATCTGTTGCTCCAGGTTGGACGAGAGCTTTGGGTATTACCATTAAAGACCCTTGCTTTGAAAGCAAGTACCTAGAAAAATACGAAAATGGTCGAGTTCGCGCTCTCGACAACATTCATGAGGCAGGAATGACTTCTTGCTATATCGAGCAACTAG
>JBFRWE010000167.1:0-13803 GCA_051439345.1 Xenococcaceae cyanobacterium | reverse complement strand
GAGACACGGAGATCGATGTGTAGCATTCTTTGAGTAAATTTATATCACCAATATTTTTTGCACTAAAAAAGAGCTAATATTCATCGGCTATTAGCTCTTTTGACTTCACAACAATTTACAGTAGACTTATTGATTGCAATTCTTAGACTTGTGATTGACTTCTCCAACGGCTAAAAGCACGTTGGATTCTAATCTAGGTTATGGGTACAAAATTTGTCGCACTACCCAATTCTAAATTAACTGTCACTGGATTACCCAGTGCTGGCAGTCAAAGACCAGCTAGACGCTCGGACATACTAATGTTTTACACCCTTTGGGTTCGGGCGGTCAGCATTTTGAATACGATTCAAAATTACGCCCTCACCATATGCGTTGCGCTTACATTTAGTTTTTTGTTGCGCTTTCCGAGTGGTTTTACTGGAAATAAAGCTATAAATCCCTAATTTTGCTGCCTACTTGTCTGTGCCTTGGTCTTTGTAGCGATATATATCCTACTAGTTTCCTACCGACAGGAATTTCACCCCTACTAGCAAAGTTTCATGGGGACAAACCTTGTTCTTACTCGCTTAAACTAGATTGTACAACGAGCAGAAGCCTTATTAGATCAAGATTTTGCCTCGAAATTGTCTAGTTTGACTGCCCCTAAAGGAGCTACCTCGTTTTTCATCCCATGCTTAAAAAGACATGGGCTTTCAAACTGCGTTATTTTTGTAAAAATATAAGCCTCAGACTTTAGTAAATTTATATTAACTAATAATCACTTACTAGCTCTAAGGGTTAGTACCAGCACAAGGATCGGCTCCTGCACAAGGATCGACTCCTGCACAAGGATTAACTCCTGCACAAGGATTAGCCTCGTTTACTTCTCCACTATCAACATCAGTTTGACCAGCACAGGGATTAGCGCAAGCCGTTACCATACCTAAACTGAGAATAGAAACAGCAGCTAGAGTGGTAAGGTATTTAGCCTTCATAATTTTCTCTCCTTTAATTTGAAAGAATTTAATTATTTAGATAGTTTCAGTTTTTTTGTTGAATATTAAC
Organism: Xenococcaceae cyanobacterium; assembly: GCA_051439345.1. Lineage (GTDB taxonomy): Bacteria > Cyanobacteriota > Cyanobacteriia > Cyanobacteriales > Xenococcaceae > JASJDJ01. The sequence goes on along the minus strand of JBFRWE010000167.1, from coordinate 12,759 downwards.
AATACAATTTCACATAGACCATTATAGTAAAATAGGGAAATTATTGTTAGAAAAAAAGTAGGCTTAAGTCTACCCTCAACAAATTGACCAATAGCTTGGTGTGGAAATTGATTTAAAATCCATGCTCCCGACTTCTCCTTAAGTCAATAAAGAGAGTAAAGTAATTCCAATAGTTTATCTTAAATTATAAAGAAATAATGAGCGATCGAGTACCTAACAACTGGATTAAATCTTTGTTCTCATTGGTGATAACATTCTGTTTTTGGGAATCATCTTCACCAAGGCTGATGGCTGCACCACCCCGTAAACCAGATCGGACAGTAGAATGTGAATTGTTAGTAGTAGGAGGAGGACTCGCAGGAGTAGCAGCTAGCTATGAAGCTTTACTCCAGGGCAAAACAGTTTGTTTGACTGAAATTACCGATTGGGTAGGGGGACAGTTATCTTCTCAGGGAACATCAGCCTTAGATGAAAGACAAACTCAACGAGAACAACTTTTTTATCCCCAAGGCTACATAGAATTGCGAGATAGGATTGAAGAATATTATGGTAAACTCAATCCAGGGGACTGTTGGGTTAGTGATTCTTGTTTTTTACCTAACGATGCTCATGAGGTTATTCAACAACAGTTAGAAGACGCTGCAACGCAAGGGGAAGGTACATTGAAGTGGTTTCCTTCTACTGTAATTAAAGAATTAGAAATTGCAACTACTGGTGGAGGAACAGGGCAGCACATAACTAGTGCTACTGCTATTCAACACCGTCCGCTTAGAAATACTCCTCCTCTCAATACTGAACCTCTTTCGCAAATTATTGAAGATGCTTTTACTTATAGCCATTCGACTCGTTTGCGTAAAGAGATTATTCGCTTTGTTCCTCAAAAATCTACTACTGGTCAACCTGCTGACTGGTATGTGATTGAAGCTACAGAGACAGGAGAAATTGTTGCTTTAGCCGATGTTCCCTATCGTCTTGGTATCGATCCTATTTCTCACTTGGAACCTTCTTCTTCCAGTGCTACTGCCGATCCTTATTGTACTCAAGGATTTACTTATACCTTTGCGATGGAGGCAACAGAAGAACCCCAAAAACATCAAATGCCTCCTTTTTATCTTGACCATAATGGATATTACAGTTATGAACTACAAAGGCTGGCGGATTTTGATTTAGTCTTTACTTATCGTCGAATTTGGAGTCCAACTACAGGAGAAACTAAAAACTTTAATGGTCTTTCCTTTACTGTTCCCACTCCTGGGGATATTTCCATGCAAAACTGGACTTGGGGTAACGATTATCGTCCAGGGACAGCAGAGGACAATTTAGTCTATACTCGATCGCAACTAGAGGCAACAGGACAACTAGAATCAGGTGGCTGGCTAGGTGGATTAAGAACAGAAACTCTACGCAAAGCAGAAGAACACTCTCTGGGTTATTTTTTTTGGTTAGTGCAAGGAACAACAGATTCTCGACTAGGAGAAGGAGTCAAAAAACCTCATCCTAATCATCGTCTTTTAACTGGATTAGATTCGCCGATGGGAACAGTTCATGGATTATCTAAATATCCTTACATTCGCGAAGGAAGACGAATTATTGGACGACCCTATGGCGGTTACAAAGAAGGTTTTAGTATTAGTGAAGTTGATATTTCCCGTCGAGACTACCATGACGAATATTACCGTAATACTTTATCCCCAACTATGTACCGTCAATTGTTAGCCTTTATTGATGGAGTTGGCGTAGCAAGTAAAAAAGATATTGATAGAACCCAAGTAAGAAGTCGTGCGCGATCGACAATTTATCCTGATTCTGTAGGCATTGGTCACTATGCGATCGATTTTCACCCTTGTATGACGGAAAGTCCACCAGAAAAACCAGGTAATCGGGAAAGAAAAGGAGAAAGAAGGGGTGCAGGTCAGGCTTATCCTTTCCAAATTCCCTTAAGGGCAATGATTCCTCAAAAAATTGATAATTTAATCGTATCAGGAAAAAGTATTGCTACTAGTCATATTGCTGCTGCTGCTTACCGTGTTCATTCTTTTGAATGGTCATCAGGGGCAGCAGCCGGTATAACAGCAGCGTTTTCTTTAAATGAGGGGATTCTACCCTATCAATTGGTAGATGAATATTTTTTTGAGGAGGAGGAGTTAAAAGTCCTGAAACAAAAATTAGCAGAAACTGGCAACCCTACGGCATTTCCTGATACTTCTATCTTTAATCATTCTTGGGATGACTGGCGTTAATAGTTGACCTATGAGGCAAAAAATATTAGTTGTTGTGTGAACTTTTGTAAATAAACGCATAATTTTGAGAATTAATTCATGAGTTCTCCTATGAGTACTTATCTAGAATTCATCTTTCATAACTTGAAAATATATTGTCTCTGTAGTGCATGCAAAAATTACAACAACTAATAATTAGGAAGGATTTACACTTGTTTGCTGCTGATGACATACTACCATCAGAATTTTGTTGGTTAATTGTTCGTGGTGTAGTCAAAACTTTTAGTAAAACTGAAGACAAAAAAATAGTTACTTTAGGCTATTGGGGAGTTCAAGATTTAGTAGGTAAGCCCTTATCTAATCTAAATTCTTATTACATATCTTGCGTAACTCATGTGGAAGCGATTTGTATTTCTTCAGACATTTTGGCTGATTTTTCCACAGATATTATTAATCGCGCACAACAACAAACGATATGGATGTGCATTATCCAAACTAAGGTAGTTAGTGAACGTCTATTGTTATTATTGAGGTGGTTTGCAGCTAAATTTAGCAGACCTGTTACTCAAGGACAGTTAATTGATTTGCGATTAACTCATAAAGAAATAGCAAATGTCATCGGAACTAACAGGGTAACAGTTACTAGGATGATCAATAAACTTGAGCAAAAAGGAATAATTTATCGCCCTAAACAGCATTATATTGTTTTGTGTCAGAAAACGAACGTTTTGTCTGAATCTAACCAATCTAGAGTAGTTTGAGTCGTAATTAGCAATAGTGAGAGTTTCTGAGCCAATTATAAATTAAAGCTTCTAGCCCAGCAATTTGAAGATGATTAGCGCAATTAAAGCAATATTTTGACCGCGGAATGCGGTCCCCCGCAAGCCCTGGCTTTAAAAGCCAGGGAACGGGTGACTATAACTCAGTCCTTGGAAGGCAAACGGCAGAAGGATATACTTCTTTCTTATCCCTTTGGGTACAAGCCTTAGGTAGGAATTCAAGCTTCTTGCCAACAAAAAACCTTCTGCCTTTTTTTGACACTCTGTAGAAAACACACTATTTACGATCGCTAAATAATCCAAGTAATGGTCCCAGAATTGCTCCAAATACAAAACCCCCAGCATGAGCCCAATAGGCTACGCCCCCTGTGTTTCCTGGCAAGCCTAAAGACAATACACTGCTAATAGCTTGTTGGATAAACCAAAAACCGAGGAAAAAGAAAGCAGGAATTCTAATAGTGGTAATAAAGATACCTAAAGGAAGTAAAGTTAAAATTTGTGCTTTAGGATATTTTAAAATATAAGCTCCCATTACTCCCGCGATCGCACCGCTAGCACCCACCGTAGGAACAATAGAATTCATATCAAAAAACCAATGGGTTAACCCAGCTAAAATACCGCAACCAAGATAAAAAATTAAAAATTTAACATGTCCCAGAGAATCCTCAATATTGTTACCAAAAGTCCACAAAAACAGCATATTAAAGCCAATGTGCATAAAACCTCCGTGCAAAAACTGAGAGGTAATTAAAGTATAAGCTTCTGGAACTGGTTGATTAAGGGATGCTCCGGCAAAACTAGCTGATAATTCCCGAGGTATTACAGCATAAAGCCGAAAAAAATCATTTATTCCTGCTCCTAAAGACATTTGATGTAGAAAAACAAGAACATTAATTGTTATTAAGGCATAGACAACTACTGGAGTAATATTATTTGGATTGTCATCATGTAGGGGAATCATAATTATTCGTTAGTTGTTAGTTGTTAGTTTTCTCCAGCAAAATGTAAAAAGCTTAACCTTCAAAATTTCTCTTATCTCCTTAATATTCTATATGTAATACCAAATATTAAAAATAATCATACAAAAAGTTTTTATCTCATTAGTCATTGAAAACCAATACTCGCTGCTTATTCCCTGTAAAATATAATCCGTTTAACTTTATCAAAAGCAAAATGGATCTCCAATTAATCTTTAATGGTATTGCTATCGGTAGTGTGCTGGCGTTAGCTGCTATTGGACTTACTTTTACCTACGGTATTTTAAAATTATCAAATTTTGCCCATGGAGATTTTATGACTTTGGGTGCTTACCTAACCTGGTTAGCGAATATTAATGGGATAAATATTTGGTTAGCAATGCTATTAGGGGCTGGGGGAACAATAGTCGCCATGTTAATAGCAGAATTTTTGCTGTGGAAACCTATGCGCGATCGCCGTGCAACCTCTACTACTCTTATTATTATATCGATCGGTTTAGCTTTATTTGTTCGTAGTGGTATTCTGCTAATTTGGGGGGGTAGCAATCAATCCTACGATTTACCTGTAGTACAAGCTGCCGAAATAGTTGGTATAAGAGTACCTTACTATCGTTTGGTAGTAATTGCCCTAGCAATTATTGCCCTCATAATCCTCCATTTTCTCTTGCAAAATAGCAAAATTGGTAAAGCCATGCGAGCAGTTGCCGATAACATTGATTTAGCTAGAGTGTCAGGTATTAATGTAGAGAGAGTTGTTTTCTGGACTTGGATAATTACAGGGGTTTTGACGGCTGTTGCTGGGGGGATGTATGGTTTGATCACAGCAGTTCGCCCTAATATGGGTTGGTTTTTAATTTTGCCTATGTTTGCCTCGGTTATTTTAGGAGGAATTGGCAATCCTTATGGTGCAGTAGCTGGAGCTTTGACTATTGGTGTAGCCCAAGAAATAAGTGTTCCTTTCCTTGGTTCACAATATAAATTGGGTGTAGCCTTATGTATTATGTTGTTAATGCTGCTTATTCGTCCTCAAGGCTTATTTAATCGGGGCTAAAATTAACTTAGAGGAGGGTTTAGCTGGACTGACTCAAACCAAACGTTCCAATAAAGGAAGCCATCGAATTAGTGATGAATTAGAGAAATTTATTATCAAGACTTACCAGAATGGCAATAAGGGAAGGAAGAGAATTACACCCAAGCAAGTATTCTTGAGAACTAAAGTCAAAGCCGAAGCATTAGGTATCAAAGCTCCTTCTCGCATGACGGTATATCGAGTTTTGATACCATGAATAGACAAGAAAAATCAAGCCAAAAGTATTCAAGGTGTAAATTTTGCGTTGATGACAATTGATGACAGTTAATGACAGAGTCAGAATTTCAGTAAAGCACAAACTTGTCTAAAAGGTTTATGGAATATGGGCTTCAACTGAGTCTTTTCTGCTTGTTTTCAAATTGTTCATCGAGAACTTAAGCCATATTTTTTGGACAGTAACCTAATCTCTCTACAACCTGTTCTCGAAAGATTTCAATCTCTTTCTTTTCTGGTTTGCCGTGAGTCACAATGACTATGCGATCGCGGTTCATTATTTTAGTTGGGGACTCTCCAGCTTTTAATCCTGCTAAGGCTTTGGCTATTATTATTGAAGGCTGATAAGAAGCTCCCATTTCCTTCAAAAAAGCCTGGAGATTTTTAGCTAACTCAAGATCGACAAAATCTTGGAGATTAACTTGAACTAGCCAGCGATCGATGAGATTTATTACTGCTATTGAATCTAGTTGCGATTGATAGTTGTTATGCAAATGTTCGACAACTCTAAGTGTTAAGCTTGCATTAGCAAAAGAATACAAAAATTCTGTGTAAGTGTCCATGTTTTCCATGAAGATACCTCTAACCGATCGAAAACAAATAATTATGTTTGCTTAATACTTTAAAAAAGCAATTTGAGGAACTTGTGAAGAAACTGAAAAATTAGCTCTATCTTGAAATCAGAACCTATATTGTCTAAAATCTTTTTACAGTGGCAACTTTAGCTACTTATTTGTTGCAAAACTTATCAGCTCGATCGATCAAGAGTTGGGAAATTCCCCTGATTATTTGCCAACAAGTCTATTAAATTCTATAATGGAGATTTAATCTGTTTGACACTTAAGCTTGTAAAATAAAGAAATACAACTATACTTTTTTCACTTCATTTGATTCTTGCATTCTTCGGCGCGCTTGTGAATTCGAGGTAAGACCGCGGTTCGTCAGTAGTGCTTCTGGATTATTGCACAATCCATAGTTTTGATTGATACATGAAGTCTATGAATATATGTCGCAGCGCAGACAGTCATTAAAATCATTTGATTTAGCAAGGTTTTTAGAGCCAAATCCTCTAATTGTTGCTCCAGAAACTTTACTATCAGACGCGATCGCTTTGATGAATCAAAAACATCAAAGTAATCCAACCGATTGTATTTTAGTAGTTGCAGCAGAAATATTAAGGGGAATTCTCACCAAAGGCGATGTGCTTAGATTAATAGCGGAGGGGATCGATTTAAAGGATAAGGGGATCGACTTATTTACTACAACTATTAATGAAGTAATGACTAAGCCAGTAATCACCATGGCGCGATCGCAATGTCAAAATCTCCAGTCAGTTTGGTCTTTTATCCAAACCCATTCAGTGAGCTACGTGCCGATTTTGGGAGATAATCGAGAATTACTAGGAGTTATCGCTGCAAATACTTTAATACAGTCTGTAGAACCTCAGAATCTAGAATTTATTGCCAACGAGAATAGAACAAAAAGTAGTCAAGATGATCTGGGAGTAAGAAAAAAAAGTCAGAACAATCAAAGCGATCAACAGCAAGCGAACAGAGAAGAATTAAAATGTTCTGATATTAGTGAACGGCGAGAAGCAGAAATTAAACTTCAACAAGAACGGGATTTTTCCAACGCAGTTATTAATACTGTTGGTGCTTTAGTCGCGGTATTAGATCGACAGGGAAGAATTGTTAGTTTTAATCGTACCTGCGAACAAATTACTGGCTATAGCTTTACAGAAATTAAAGGCAAGCCTATCTGGGAAATTTTAATTGTGCCTGAAGAAAAAGATACCTTGCAAGCTGTATATCAGAGATTGCTTAGGGGACAAGTCCCCAACCAATATGAAAACTTTTGGGTAGCCAAAGATGGCAGTAAGCATCTAATTTCTTGGTCAAATAATGCCTTATTTGATTCCCACAGAGAGGTAGAATTTTTGATTGCTACAGGTATAGATGTTACTGAACAGCGAAGAGTTTGGAATAAGCTAGAACATCAATATCGGCATACTAAGTTGCTAGCAGAAATAACTCGTAAAATTCGGATGTCTATTGATATCGAAGAGATTCTCGCAACTACTGTAGCTGAAGTACAGCATTTACTAGCTTGCGATCGCGTTTTAATTATACAGGTGCGTCCACAAGATACTGCCTTACCAATTAGCGAGTCAATTCTACCCGATCTCCCCCCGATGCTGGGTTATGAGCTTGCCGATCCTCTGTTGATGGGTAAATATTTAGAGAGATATCAGCAGGGAGAAGTTTTAGCGATTAATAATCTCTCCACTGCCTCAATTTCTTCCGATATCAAACAGCTATTAGCACAGTTTAAAATCAAAGCCAAACTAGTAGTTCCCATTCTCAGTCAGAATCAACTTAAAGGTCTTTTAGTAGTTCACCAATGTCATAATCCAAGGGAGTGGCAGGAAAATGAAATTCAACTACTCAAACAATTGGGAGACCAAATTGGTGTAGCTTTGTCTCAAGCTCAATTACTCGATAACCTCGAAGAAATCGTGTCAGAACGCACCTCTGAGTTAACTACTACCAACCAACTATTACAAGCAGAAATAGCTGAGCGTCAGCAAACTGAAATAGCTTTAAGGGAAAATCAGCAAAAGCTAACAGGTATTTTAGATAACGCTGATGAAGCAATTATCTCTATTAACGAACAGCAGCACATTCAACTCTTTAACCAAGGTGCAGAGAAAATTTTTGGTTATCAAGCTCACGAAATTATCGGACAGCCATTAGATACTTTATTGCCCGAAGCCTTTGGTCTGTTGCATCGTTGGCAGATCGATCTATTTATTAAATCAGCAGAGCAATCTCGCACCATGGCAGAGCCGGGCAATAGTGTATATGGTCTGCGGAAGAATGGGGAAGAGTTTCCCGCAGAAGCATCTATTGCTAAACTGCAAACGCGAGAGGGAATACTTTTGACTGTTATGCTCAAAGATATTACTAAACGCCAGCAAGCGGAAGAAAAACTACAAGCTTCTAAAACTCTACTTACCAAAGCCGAAAAAATCGCGAAAATTGGTAGTTGGGAATATAATTTTATCAACCAACAAATAACCTGGTCAGAAGAATTATTTGAGATCTTAGGTTTTACCACAGAAGGTTTTGTACCCTCCTGTCCAGCAATTCTGACTCGCATTCATCCAGAAGACCTCCTCTTAGTCAAAAACACTCTCAAACGGGGACACACTCAGGGTACACCCTGGCAAATTAACTATCGTTGGGTACTACCTGATGGCAAGATTAAATATCTAGAAAGTAGAGGAGAGCCAACAGTAAATAGTCAAGGTAGAGTTCTCAAAGTTTGGGGAACTATGATGGATATCAGCCAGCGCATACAAGCCGAAAAATCCCTTCAGCGTAGCGAAGAACAGCTCAGATTGATTACTGATGCTCTGCCAATCTTAATTGCTTACACAGATAATCAACAGCGTTACCTCTACAACAACCGTACTTATGAAATCTGGTTTGGTAGACCCTGTTCTACTCTCAGGGGACTTCACACTAGGGAATTATTTGGGGAAGAGAATTATCAAAAAATGCTGCCCTACATCAAAATAGCTTTGGCTGGAAAACCAGTTACCTTTGAAATTCAGACTACTGATGAGCATCAGAATACTGCTTGGCTGAATGCTACTTATATTCCCGATCTCGATGTTGATGGTCAGGTCAAAGGATTTTTCTCAATGGTTGAGGATATTACCGATCGCAAAGAAATCGAAAGAATGAAGAGTGAATTCGTATCTATTGCCAGTCACGAAATGCGCACCCCTTTAACTTCTATTTATGGAGTCATTAAACTACTCTGCGCTGGTCGTTTGGGTGAGCTTTCTAAACCAGGACAAAAAATGGCCGATCTGGCTCTGAAAAATAGCGAGCGCTTAGCGCGCTTGGTTAACGATATTCTCGATCTCGAACGACTCGAATCAGGAAAAGATAGGATTGAAAGACAACAGTGTGATAGTTTCGCTCTTATTCAACAGGCAGTAGAGACCATGGCCTCTATGGCTCAGAAGCACCAAGTTGTTATTGAAACGAATCCTCAGTCTATTGAGTTGTGGGTCGATCGCGATCGCATTTTACAAACTCTTACGAATTTAATTAGTAACGCCATTAAATTTTCTCCTGCTAATAGTAAGATTTGGATAACTTGTCAAAAAAATAATCAAAATGTTCTATTTACTGTCAAAGATCGAGGTAGAGGTATTACCTCAGACAAACTGGAAATTATTTTTGAACGTTTTCAACAAGTCGATGCTTCCGATTCGCGCGAGAAAGGTGGCACTGGTTTGGGTTTAGCAATTTGTCGTCATATAGTCGAGCAACACAATGGCAAAATTTGGGCAGAGAGTGTTTATGGTCAGGGCAGTACTTTTTTCTTTACTTTACCGCAACCATAATATCTACTGGTGTATTGTAAGGGTTGGGAATAATCAACTTTAAGCGATATATTGATCTATATTAAAATGAACGCGAAACTTATTTTATTTATTGATGATGAAGAAGACATCAGAACCTTAGCTAGTTTTTGTCTGGAGTCAGAAGCTGGTTGGACGATGCTGTCAGCTTCTAACGGGTTAGACGGTATTGCGCTCGCTGAAGCAGAACAACCAGATGCAATCCTGTTAGATGTAATGATGCCTGAAATAGATGGACTCCAAACTCTAGCCAGACTAAAAGGAAACCCCAAAACAAAGCATATTCCAACAATTTTTATTACTGCCAAAGCTCAAGCTAGCGATCGCCGTCGTTTTTACAATGCAGGTGCTAAAGGTGTAATTAATAAACCCTTCGATGCTCTCACCTTAGCCAGTCAGATTTCTGGATTTCTCGGCTGGTGATAAACAGACTTATTGCCAGTCCTAATTAATCGGTTTAGAAAGACAAACGGTGCGCGGGGAGGCAGGGCTGTTTCATTTCTGTTTCGCATTAACGCTCATCGAACATTAATTAAACATTAATTAAATATATTGCCACCAATAATATTGCTAATCCTCCTAAAATAGCTAAAATTTTAGTAGTTCTGTTACTTAACGTCAGAATTTCTGAGTACGATAGTTCATTATTTTGAATCAATAAAAAGGAATGGGGTTTGAATAAAAAAGGAAATACACGACTCAAGAGGAAACGCAGAAAAAAGTTAAGACTCCATAATCGCTTTTGGAAAAGATTCTGACCATATTGCCAAGGATAACTAATTTGTACCAGGCGAATTAAGGCTTTAATATCTGCTTGACGCAAGCTTTGATAGCGAGGAAGTGCCTGAGAAAGATTGTCTTGAGTTTCTGCTAGAGTTTGCTGGAAAAGATAGACATCTTCTAGAGCAGAATTAACTCCTTGTCCAATGTCAGGGGGAAAACAATGAACTGCATCTCCCAATAAAATTACCGCTGTTCCTTGGCTGTCTTGAGGTTGTCCCCAAATTTGATATAGTCCCGAACAATATTGAGGAATGGGAAATGTACCCCCATCGCTGGCTGTAAATCTGGCTATTTCTTCAGGAGACAGAATTTGTTTGAGAGGAAGTTGCGGAAATGCTTGGGTAAGGAAATGAGCAACTTCTTCTTTGGTTTCTAATTGCCAGATTTGATGATCTGGGTAGGTGATAATATTGGCAGTTCTCGGTTCATCGGGATTTTTCAAAGGTAATAAGCCCAAAGAAATTGCTTTTTTACGTCCTTTAAAAGCAGATCTAATGCCATAAGCCATAGTGCATTGCGCTACATCTTCTTCTCGATCTGATAAGGGAAATTGGGGAGGTAAAGTTAGCACTTTGTATTTTAAACCCGAACTAGCAGAAGGAAATTGTTGCATCTCAAAGCTATTTCCTTTCCCTTCTAGCCGAGCGAGGGTTTGACGCACGAGCGAGTTTAAACCATCGCAACCTGCTAAGAGAATAGGGCTAAAAGATAATCGATCGTTGTCTTGAGACTGAGTAATAATTTCTAATTGCTCTTTATTTTGTCTAATTTCTACACATTTAGTGTTAAATAATACTTGAATTGAGTCTTGCCAATGTTGCTCGATTTCTTGATAGAGTAAATTTACAAAAGATGCTCTCGGCAACCAATAGGCTGTTTTACGATTAGAATCGGCAATCGGTAACTTGGTAGTTTTTCGCTTACCGTCTGTTTGAATGACAGTAAAGTAAAAATCGGTATTAGGAACACTTAGATCGGCTAATTTTGGTGTTATTCCCAGTAAATCCGTGAGTTTTTGACCTCTGCCATCTATTTGATAACTAAAAGATTTATCTGGTTCATAATAATCTGCTGATGGTCTTTTTTCAAGCACAGTAATATCTTTCCAGCCTCTTTTAGCTAACATTAAAGCCGTTCCTAACCCCGCTGGTCCTCCCCCAATAATGACAACATTTTCCATGATCTGTTACACAAAACTTAGCCAAAAATGTTTAATGTTCAATGAATGGTCAATTGACCCCAGATGGACTCAAACCCGATCCCACTTGACTAATTCTGCTGCGATCGCCAAAAGTATAATTACACTCAAAAGTAATAAACCATTGACAAACAAAGCAGAACGATGGTTATCTAAAGCATAAGCCATTTCTAGAGCAATATTAGCGGTCAAAGATCGATCGCCCGTTAGTTGATTTTCTATCTCCTGCTTCTCAGCAACTTGGTTAAGAAGAATTTTCCCAACTCCTAACAAAAGGTGAACCCCATCATGGGATGGAATTTATCTGCAAAGATACCACAGTTTTAACTATAGATTGTTCTTATAGCTAAAAGGCTAACTATATACTGCGATCGCTGTACCCGTCAAAATTAGACCACAACCCAAAATCATAGACAGCGTTATTGCTTCACCCAGTACAATTGCTCCCCAAAGCATAGCAAACAGAGGGATTAGATAAGCAACAGTTAAAGCTTTACCAGCACCAAGATTACTAATCAAGCGAAAATAAAGAATGTAGGCAAAAGCAGTAGAAAGAAAAGCCAAGGCTAAAACTACTGAGATTACTAATACTGATGGCAATGCTATTGGTAAGAAAAAAGGCGTTATGGGTAACAAAACTGCTGCTGCACTTAATTGACTGCCTGTAGCAATTGCTATGGGTGAGACTTGAGATAACTTTTGTTTAGTATAGGGAGCAGCGATCGCATACATCAAGGAGGCGAAAAGTCCAGCAAGTACCGCCCAAACAAAAGACTGAGTAATCGGTATATTAGTCCAACCAACAAGCACTGTTACACCAGCAAAACCGAGGACTAAGCCAAAAAATCGGCTGAATGTTAACTTTTCTCCTAACCATATAGAAGCAATTGCCGTACCAAAAAGAGGTGCTGTGGCATTGAGAATTGCCGTAAATCCAGCAGGTAAAGATAAAGAAGCGAAAGCAAATAACAAAAAAGGAATTGTCGAGTTAATACAACCAACCACAAACAACGGAATTAGCTGTCTGCGAATTTCCGCGATTTGATTTAAGCGCATTGATAA
>JBFRWE010000166.1:0-9317 GCA_051439345.1 Xenococcaceae cyanobacterium | reverse complement strand
ATTGATAATTTTCAATGATAATATTGTTAACAATTAATTATTAATTGGTTGGTAAAGATTGATCTTTTGTGTATTACTTGTAATACTATAGAGAAACATAGCAATCAAAAGTTACTATAGCAGTTCTCTTACTGGGGAAGTACAGAGTTTTTGGTTTTGAAGCAGAAGCGGTGCGACCCCCTTCAGGTTCGTTAGTTGCTTCAAGTCGACGGGGCTTATAAAGGGCGGACGCAGGAGAATCCCTACCGCCCACAGCCCCTTGGAAACCCGCCCAACGCACTAACTCACCGCGCGTCGGCAGCAGACGCACTGGGTAGCGCACCAAGAGAGGCAGATGTCCAGTGTCTCTCGTAAGTCGGCTCAAAGTGATATCTAGCAACTATTGTTTTCTCGATCGCAATTATTAAATTTCTGCTGTTAAATTTCTCACCTAGTCAATGTTTGTTACTAAACGACTCCTGATAGCAGCCTCAGTAATTTCAACTAGGCAAAAACATTAGAATGAAAATTTTTGTAAGTATTTTTGGGGCTTTAGCTATCCTCTTAGGATTTATGATAATTGTTACCGAGATAACAATGGTGTCAACTGCTAGTTTAGACCCAGTAACACAATCAAAAATTATCGACAAACTAGTTTTTTATCATTTGATCGGAACTAACTTGATTTGTTTAGGATTTGGCTTAGTGATTATATTTAGTAAAGAAGAATAAAAATAGTTTTTGGTTGGTTCTAGAGATGACTTTGGTGAGGATAGATTTTTAGCACCTAAACACAATTGATTACACAAGCTTGGTGAGGAGCTATCGGCTATCAGCTTTTAGCTTTAATTTGGGGTTTGGTCTAGCATAAAAAGTAGTAAAAATGATTATGTTTTATTGTTAAATATAAAGGAATCATTAATAGTAAAACCAAAGCAAATATAATACACAAGCTGAACATTCTCTAATTTATGCCTTTATTGATCCTGATTGCCGAAGATGATCCAGGTATTCGTTTAGCACTAAACGACTATTTAGAAATGTCAGGCTACACAGTGCTTACAGCCGAAAATGGCGATCGAGCAATGTCTATGCTAGAAAATTATCATCCTCATCTATTGATTTCTGATATTAGAATGCCAGGAAAAGATGGTTATGAGTTAATTAAACAAGTGCGTCAGCGTCCAGAATTTCGTCTTTTACCCGTAATTTTTTTAACAGAAAGGGGAGATAAAGAAGCTCGAATTCGTGGTTATCAAGCTGGATGCGACATTTATCTACCTAAGCCTTTTGAAATGGATGAATTGGGTGCAGTCATTCGCAATTTGTTAGAGCGATCGCAAATGATTCATTCTGAGTTAAGATTTTCTCAAGAAAAATCCACTAGACAAGCAGAAAATACGAATGTAAATAAAAATAGTCAGGATAATTCTTTCCAGCACCTGGAATTTACGAGAAGAGAAAAACAAGTTCTTGATTTACTTACTAAGGGTTTCTCTAATGCAGAGATTGGGGGGAATTTACACCTTAGTCCTCGGACAATCGAAAAATATGTCAGTAGTATATTACGTAAAACAGAAACTAATAATCGATCGGAATTAATTCGTTTTGCCCTAGATCGCCATTTAGTTGACTAAGAAAAAGGTTCTGCCAAAACAGAACCTTTAAATAAATTGATTTAAGAAGTAGCTATTAGCTAGATGCTAACAGCTAAAGGTAATTATGAAACTAACGAACAGTTCCTTGTAAATTATCCACCCGAATTGGTTTCAGCAAATACAGCTTGATAAATTGCCAACCATTAGAAACATAGCTAGGTAGTTTGCGGAAGAATTGAACAATCTTAGGTGCATTAGAGTTATCAATTTCTCTGAGCTTCTCATTATTACTTACGCAGGTTTCCAGTCTCTCATAGAATTCTGGATTATTAATATCAAGAATTACAGGGAATACTCTTCCTGCTGTATCATTAGTCTTATCGATAACGAGTTTGTCGTATTCTCTAGCATCTAAGCCGATAGAAGCGTAAAAGCTAGAACGCTGAATATCGTTGAGATACATAGTCGCAAATACTGACAATAAGAAGAAGCGACTCCATAATCTGGCTTTCCAGTCATTGAGAGTATTAGGTTGCGCTCTCATAATGGCATCAAAAAAGTCTCCATGACGGTTTTCATCCTGACACCAGTTCTCAAAGAAGCGGAAAATGGGATAAATTCTATCTTCGGGATGTTTTTCTAAATGACGATAGATAGTGATATAACGCCAGTAACCAATTTTTTCTGAAAGATAGGTCGCGTAGAAAATAAATTTGGGTTTAAAAAAGGTATAGTCGCGACTTTTAGTTAAGAAACCTAAATCTAGAGAAAGATTAAAGTCGGACAATGCTTTGTTGAGGAAACCAGCATGACGCGCTTCATCTCGCGACATTAGGGTGAAAATTTCTGCCAAGACAGGATTTTTCCCTTTTAAACGTCTACCTAATTCTTTGTAAAGAAGAAAGCCAGAAAATTCGGCGGTGCAAGAACGTTCTAAAAACTCAACGAATACTTGGCGAGTTTCACCGTCAATATGCTCCCAAGATTGCTTAAATTCTTCGTCTCGGACAAAGTGATGGCGATTATAATCTACCCGAAATTCCTCTAAGATGGCTCTCAACTCATCTTCATTGGCTGAGATGTCCATCTGTGCCATTTCTTCAAAGTCTGTAGTGTAGAAGCGTGGCGTGAGGATAGTTTCTTTGGCTGGAACTTTAATCCCTGGACGAATTTCTTCAAATTGGGGTTTCTTAAGGCTGTCTACCATTATCTCTATATAGTTATAATTTTGCTTTTGGGACAAGGCTGCCGTGGCAGTTACCCTGATTAGGCTATAAATTTACATTTTGCAATAGTTCGGAGCAAATTACAGCGATTAGTTAACGAATATTAACTCGTTGAGTTTTGGTGTTGCTTATGTCTATGTTATTACTTGAGTTATAACAGTAGTCGAGTCAACTCAAAAAATGCACTTATTCTATTTCTATGAGCGATCGCTAATTACTTGATGACTTTTGCTCAACTTTAGCAATTAACTCCTCTCGCCAGGGTTGTAAAGCTCGATCGATCTCAGGTGCATATAGATAGGAAGGAAAAAGCTCACTAAACCAAGTAGAGACTGCTATATTGTCAACTACGATTAAAAAGTCAGCAGGGATAACTCCATCAATATGACGACTAATCACCCCAAAACCCGATCTTTGACGACGAGACTGCATGGTAGGAGCATATTCTTGTAGCCATTGAGTCAAACTATTTGCCTGGTTCATTCCTGAAAGTAATTTCTCTAAAATTTCTGGGGGAATATTATTATTAGTTTTTTTTAGCCAGGCTTTTTGCAGTAATTGGGAGCGTTGATGAGGATTCAACCAAGCTTTGATAACTAAACTTGCTGCTGAGTTATTTAAATTGGCTAGATTTTGGTCTATTTTGGGGTCAGATTCTAGAGAGAGGAGAGTTTTAGTTATTTGTGTGCCACTAACTTGCCAATCTTGACTAGCTTTTGCTAGATTACCTTGCCACCAAGACAAGCTACCACGACAGCGATGCCAATAACTATTGTCTTTTTGTTGCAATAATTTTGTATACTGATTTTCCATCCGCTTCAGAATTTGAGGATAGAGGGGGGATAGTTCTGGCGATCGCCAGATAGGATTAGGGACAATTTCTAAAGGATTACGCAATCCTTCTAAGCTAAAAGCTTCTATGGCTAAATCGGTTTTTCCCTCAGATAGTAAACCAAAACCTAAACTGTAAAATATACCTCGTTTTGCTGGTACTAATTGAGCGGAAGTAACAAAATGTTCTACCGCACCTGGTTGACGACTGTTAAGTAATAACCAACCTAAATTACTATGCCCAAATTCCCGATAGGGAGAAGCTTGGACTCCTTTGGCTAGCCAAGCGATCGCTTCTGTGGTTAACTGTTTTCGTTGCTTAATATCTGTTGTCTGTAATGCCAAATCCCCTAAATTCCAACCCAATTGATAAGGGTAATAAGGTTCCCACGGTGTTAACTCAGAAGCTCTAGTTAAACTTTTAACAAATATATCCAGCTTATTTTGAGCTAAAGCAGAAAAACCAGAATGAGAAAGTTGCCAAGCACGATGGACGGGAATTAACCAGATAACTACCGCCATAACCATGCCTAATCCTGCTAGGGATAAAGGTTTAGCAATTGGTTGTTTTAAGTATAATTCTGGCTTTCGCCAAGTAGAGCTTAAGTACGCGAAATAGATAACTAAAGTCCCGCTAATACAAACATTATCTAATTGATAGTCAGTAATGCTCATTACTCCATAAGCCAACAAACTAGCACCTATACACCAAACTAAAACTCTGTCTGTGTATTCTTTTTGAGGACTTTGCTTAAACCAACAAAAAAAAAGATAAGTAAGTAAAGCGATCGCCATTATACAAGAAGCGATCGACCAAATGCCCATTTCTGCCCAGAGTTGAAAGGGAGTAGTGTGTAATTGATAGATTAATTCTGACTCTCTTCCTGCCCAAGTAGGACGATAAGATTGATATAACAGGGGAACTCCTCCTAAACCGATACCAGTAAAAGGATGATCCATACCCATACGCCAGCCAGTAGCTATATTAATGAGGCGGTAAGCAAGCTGTCCGTCTGTTTTTCCGTTGATAATATCGGTAATTAAATTACTAAAGCGATCGTCTCTAGAAATTAGGCCAATTATAGTAGTCAAAGCACTTATACCTGCTAGTCCTAACCATAACCGAGGCAAATGACTGTAAACAAGCAAAAATAAGACACTAACACTAACTAAAACAATTAATCCCAGCCATCCACCTCTAGAGTTAGTAGTGTAGAGATTAATTAACCCTAGCCCAACTCCAGCCAACCATAACCAGCGTCGCCAACCTTTATGGAGAATACCTAATCCTAGGATTAAGGGTAGACACAACAGTAAATAACCAGCTACATAGTTTTGATGTCCGATAGGAGCCCAATTCCGTAACTCTAGGGTAGAAAAATCAAACTTTAAATTAATACCAAGTTGTTGAAGTTTTTTGATTCTCGCTAATTCTGGCAGTAAAGTTTGTCCTGTCCACAGGAATAAACTAACCACAATAAAGGCAATATTTAAATAACCTTGCCCCACTAAAAGCTGATACCGTTTTTGAGGACTACTAAACCAAGAATTGAGTACATACAGTACAACCAGAAAACAAATTGCCGTCCAACTGTACCAAAATGCTTGTTGGGGAAATTGAGCAAAAATAGTGGATATAAATAAACCCACAACTACTAACCCAACAATCCAATCTAAGCCATTACCTAACCAAGATAATTTTCCTTGCCATAACCACCAGAGTAAACAAAAAACTGGCAATAACAGACCTACCTGCCATAAGAAAACAAAAGACCAGACAACCATAATGCTATGGCTATCAGGAATTAAAGTAAAAAGCCCATATAAGCAGCCCGTTAAAAGTAATAGTAATCTTCCTTCTGAAACATTAGGGGATTCATTGCTAGCGCGTTTCATTAAATTACTTGATAGATAAGCTGCTTATAATATTCCCCTGTTAGTTAAATAATCTTCTATTAATACTGAAAACAGAAAATCAAGCGTCTATCGGGTTTAACTGCATCATTTGCCAAGTAACAAAAGTTCCCACGGGACTCCAGAGTAAATAGGGAACTAGTAACCAAAATGCAGTATTGGATATAGGTAAAATAATTATTGCTAAGATCGCTCCCAAGAAAAAACCAGTTCCACCGATGATTGTTCCTACTTTTAAGCTGCGGGTTTTACACATCACTAGTGTATAAAGGGAAATCATCACTTCCACCAGCAGATAAAAACCCATTAGTAACCATGTGGATAAAGTACCTGGATTCGCTTCCCAGATATTATAGGCTGACCAGGCACCACAAATAAATATTGTTATCCAAATAAAGGGGATTGCCCATTCAAAAGTTAGCCAGTCAGGACGACGCAGACGCTTAAACCAGCGAAAATCTCTGCTAGAAATAAAGCGATTAATAGTAAAGGGAACAGCAAGGGTAATAATACCAATCACCAGCCAGGAAGGAATCATACCAATATAATACTTAACGGTTAGGGAAGTTAGGAGTTAGGAGTTAGGAAAAGTATACTTTGAGGTCGAGGGATGCTCTTGGTTAGAGAAAATAGTCAATAACCTGTTGATAATCGGATTTGGTCTCATATTTACAAAGGCAAAATTTTGCGTTTCTACTCAACTTCATGTCCAGTAGCAGTAATAACTTGTTTAATCGATTCTACTGATGCTTGGGTGTCTACAGTTACTTTTTTACTATCGAGGTCAATATTGACTTTGGCATTTGGTTCTTGGGTTTTAATTGCTTTAGTTACTGTTTCTACGCAACCTTCACAAACCATACTGGGTACTTTCAATTCAATCATAATTACTTTGTTGCTTGTTATTTATTAAATGAACTCTTGCTTTTACCATTTGAGAACAGAAGCATCTATTCCTTGTTCTCTTTTGATTTTGCTATCTTTCTCCATCCATTCTACGATTTGAGTGGGGGTTAATTCATCTATTGAAGCTTCCATATCTTCAGCCATAATTTTCAGCAATCGGAAAGAAGAAATAGTAAGTCTGGTTAAAAACTTTTCTGAAGACGATAACAAAGCAGCTTCTACCTGGTCTGATTCTTCTGGAGTTAAAAATTGAGTTGGTGACTGTTCCATGTCTATCTAATATTTTTTGCTATTTTTGATTTATGCCAAAATTCTATTGTTACTAGTGGAGGATTAAACAAGATTTTATATTTAGTTCATCTGTTCCGTAGCAGTGTAATTTTAGTTCTCTTAATTCAATCTAGCTTTTATTTGGCTCAAGTAGCAGAGGCTTTACCCAAACCAACTTTGGTAACAAGTAAGCAAGAAAATCAAGAGGGTACATCAGCAGTTCGTACTTTAGAAGCCCATCATCAAGAAATCACTTTACTTAGCTTTAGTACGGATGAAAGTTTACTTGCTAGTGCGGATGCTCAAGCGATAGTAATTTGGTCTTTAGAAACAGGAGAAGTCCTACACATTTTACCAGGACACTATTCCTCAGAATCTAAGATGGAGATTGCACCGACTTCCCTATCTTTTAGTCCTGATGGTCGTTTTTTAGCTAGTAGTACTTGGAGTCAAGGCTTATTAACTCCAGAAAAATCGGTAATTGTTTGGGATGTCACTACAGGGAAAGAAATTTTTAGCTTGAGTAATCAAACAGGTTGCCGACAAATTATTTTCGACTCTGAGGGGGAAAAACTTTATCTTGCTTGTGATTCTGGTATTGAAGTTTGGCAACTAGAAGAGAAAAAACAAATAGCTAGTTTCAATAATGGTTATCCCGTAGAAGCTATTACCCTGAGTAGCGATGGTAAAGTTATGGCTACCGCCGATGCTAATATCACAGATGGACAGCAGGGAGAAACTAGTAACCAGATTAAACTCTGGGAAATTAGTAACAACGATGCTCAACTCATAACTACTTTAGAAGGACATACAAACAATATTGCCCAACTTGCTTTTACTGCCCAGGATAAAAGGTTAGCTAGTAGCAGCTACGATGGTGAAATTAAAATTTGGCAGTGGCAACAGGGCAAAGAAGACAAAACCCTCACAAACAATAGCGAAAATGGCTTATTTAGTCTTAATTCTAGTGGTCGTTTAATTGCAGGTAATTTTTCTAGAGGAATGGTTTTAAATGTACCCAGAGGAGCAATTTTAGAAACACCTATCTTTGTTCCTTTTCAGGGTAAAGCTAGTGCTGTTAATTTTAGTCCTGATGGTAAAGTACTAGCCTGGGCAACTAATTCTGCTAATTTTCCTAATCCGACTATTGTTCTTTGGCAAATCAGAGGTAAGCTCGATCGAGATAACTCTCAAGAACAAGTCCGAGATAATTATCGTCCCCTTGTTTTAAATAAAGTTTGGGGAGAATCATCTTCCAGACAAATCAAATCTATCGGCAGCAATATTGAAGAAATTGCTTTATCTGCTTTTGGTCTACTAGAAAAAGTTGAAAACGAAACTGAAACAGTGGAAGTTGATTATCCTCAAGAAAATAAAGCTGTAGTAACTATTTCCCAAATTAATTTAGCTGATGATTCTGTTGCTGGGATTAGATATCGGGTTGAATTTGCTCCTTATGGCTCTATGTCCGAAGATCAAGTGTGGCGTGTAATTTGGGCTGGTCAACAGTATAAATGTCGGTCTAATCGAGGTCATCAAGATTGGGCTATGGAGTTATGTCAGTAGAGATAATTAGGGGCGCAAAGCGATGCGCCCCTACAGGGACTGATAAATCCGCTCAAAATCTGGTACAAATATTTCAGAAAATCACCTTAGTAGTAACTTCAGGCTTGTTCATATGGTTATTTTTATTTTGCCCTACCTACTTAAATAATAAGAAATAAATCAAAATTATAATTTCATGAAAAAATACGCTGTTGCTATCATAATTGCTCTTTCTTTAGTTTTCTTAGCTGTATTCAACTTTACTTATAATCCATCAGTACTAGCCAAAGAAAGTAATCCTAATTCCTACTATCAAGAAAAAGCTATTCATAGTCGAGATGGTATTGGTAAATTTTATCTGGGTAGAGAAATTGCTCAAGTGATGGGACATCAAGCAATGCTCTGGTTAGAAAGACCAAGTAGAGAAACAGAAGAACAACCCCAAACATTGGTAGAGGCTTTAGATTTAAAATCTAATGATGTAGTTGCCGATATTGGTGCGGGAACGGGCTATATGAGCTTTCGGATGGCGAATTTAGTGCCAGAAGGTCAAGTTTTTGCGGTAGATATCCAACCAGAAATGCTGGATGCCCTTAATTTCCTCAAACAAGAGAATAAAATAACTAACGTAGAAACTATTTTAGGTACAGTTAAAAATCCTCAATTACCACCAGAAAGTATCGATTTAGCTCTAATGGTAGATGCCTATCACGAATTTGAGTATCCTAGGGAAATGATGTCAGGAATTGCTCGCTCGCTCAAACCAACAGGAAAAGCAGTTTTAGTTGAGTATCGTCAAGAAAATCCTCTTATTCCCATCAAACCGCTTCATAAAATGAGCCAGAAACAAGTCAAAAAAGAAATGAAAGCGGTAGGCTTAACCTGGCAACAAACCAAAGATGTTCTCCCTCAACAACACATTATGATATTTACTAAGTAGGGGCGGTTCGCGAACCGCCCCAACATCCAGCGAATCAATTATTATTAAATAAAATATGTAAAAAAATATAGATTTATATTATTTGAAAATACGGACAACGAATTACGA
>JBFRWE010000165.1:0-11998 GCA_051439345.1 Xenococcaceae cyanobacterium | reverse complement strand
TCAATCTACCATAGTTACAGGCGGTATCGGTAATCAATTATTAGTGAATGTACCTCGTTTTATGCCACGAGATTGGTTAGTTAGTGCAGTAGAAAAACAATTCAAAAGTTAATCTAAATTAAGGTCTAAAAGTTTTACAAGCTCGGTCTGACCCTACGGGTTCGCCCTTGTGGGTTCGTCATTTGCTCTATGAGGGAAAGACCGCAATGACTCACCACTTGCTCCTTGGCGGACACCGCCAAAGCTTCGATTGGGTATGGCGACGGGGCTTTCAAGGACTCGAATCGAATTCGAGTCACAGCCCCTCAGGAAACCTCGCCACCCCCTCTCGCTCAAGACCGCAGTGGCTCACCGAAAAACCAAGAACTAATAACTAATGACTAGTAGAGACAAGGCATGCCTTGTCTCTACCTAATAACTAGAATCTCCGCCCAGAGAGGGCGAAGAGATTCAAAAAAGATTTGATCTCTAAATTGTTAACTTATTACTTCATTACTTCATTACTTTAGCCCTAAGGGCTTGGTAAAATTGCTAGCTCAGAATTATGCTTTGGCAGATACTCCAAGAGAAATAATTTGCGACTATTATAGTAAAAAAAATTACTTAGCTCGGTTTATCTGCTCATGATATCGTCTGATTCTTCTCCAGACTTTTTACTATTTGCTCAACATGGATGGGCTGATAATAACAAAAATTTAAGTAAGCTAACTCAAGCTTTAGTCAATAATGATGCTTTATTGGTAGCTCCTAGTTTAGGGATAATCAAAACTTTTATCAGAATTCTGCCTCTAGTTAAACAAGTAGAAAAAATTGCCCAAAAAACAATTTATAGGTATCCAGAAGTACCTATTCGTATTATTGGTCATTCTATGGGGGGTTTGATTTGGCTAGAGGTACTAAATCGCAATCCTCAGTGGTGGCACAAAGTACATTCTTTAGTTCTTCTAGGATCTCCTATTGGAGGATCGGATGTAGCTCGTATTATCGATCCCTTAGGCATAGGTATTGGTATAGCTAAAGACTTGGGTAAAAATCGCCGTTATCTAGCGGAAAAAATTGCTCAAAGCATTCCCACTCTAGCGATCGCCAGTAATCTCGATGCTGGTACAGATGGTTTAGTTACCTTAGAAACAACTAAATTTTCTTACTGTCAATTCGTTTGTGTTCAAGGAATAGCTCATGCAGCCCTTAGATATCATTCTCGTGTAATTCCCCTCATTCAAAATTTCTGGGCTAATCCTACTTTAGGAATTCCTCCAGAATCGAATTTGGTTAATCAACTAATCGATCGCTTACGCTCTATTCCTGGTATGACTGATAGTCACTGGCGATATTTTTCTCGATCGCAAGTATGTATAAAGTTATTAGAAGGAATTACTGTTCGTATCTGGAAAAATCCTTTAGGAGTAAATCATGTATTTGTAGCAGATCGACAGGAAAAATGCCTTTATGCAGGTTATGTAGGTTGGTTGCACAGTCGGATTTTAAGTCGGACATTAACAGAAATTAAACAGCAAAGTTTTGGTCGATCGAACGTAAAAAATTGCCCTAGAAAACATGGATAATTTTATCGATTTGCTTACTATGGGCAAAATTATTATCTATAGAAATTAGTTAGAAAAGCAGTATTATTTTTCTAACATTAAGTTAGAAGGAAAATCCTCTTCTTCGACTAGGAATTGGTGATGATATTGGTGCTGGTGTTACTGAAGTAAATTTAAACAGATTTTGAATCTCTCCTAGAGAAAAATCAGTACGTTCTAATAATTCCTCATCAGGAATAAGAACTTTAACTGCTTCTAAATCAGGAACAGCTATAAAAAGTTCTTGACTCAAAAGCAGACCGCCTTGAATTGAACTCATCTCATCGATGTCGATTTCAGTGATAGAGCTAGGTATGAGCTCAGAAATAGTTATAGCAACCATTTGTGTTTCTCCGTAATCAATTGATTCATAACTCAACCAAAAAAATTAAGCAGCCTAAGATTAGTATTACAACTTTCCTTAGACTGCTATAATGAGTTGCATTAAAATCTAAAAGATAGTGTGGGCTTTTGCTTCTTTGTTTAGCCCACTTTGATTTTTTTTGTACATTGCAAGGTTATGCTTGAATTAGATAACAAGCCTTGCTTTTCAACGCCTTACACTACTGGAAATAGTTGTGTACCTAAGAAGGAGAAATTACCGCCCACTACAGCTTCAGAAACAACCCCTGTTCCTGCGTAAGCTAATGCATTGGCAAAAGCCTCTTCAATATTTGCTGGCGTACCACCAAGAGGAGTAAAAGCAATGGTAGTTGTTGTATCAGGAAATGATGGTGGGTTCAACAACTCTAATAATCCACCAAAGATAGAGTCAACTTCATTAGCTTCCATTTCAGTAATGTAGCTAGGGCTTAGTTCATTAATTGCAATCATTGTATTTCTCCAAGAATTATTTAACCTAATTAAATCAGTTCAAGTAAATCATTTGCTTGATTACTTACAGTTATTATTATGTTTTTAATAAATCAAAAAATCAAGAGTTTGGGCATTGTTATTTGGTCAATAAGAAGACAATTATGTCTTTAAAATCAGATTGATTTCAAGATATTTTTAGACTAAAAATAAAATTTATTTTTACTATTTATTAATTAATTTTAATAGATTATATAATTAAAGAAGAAAAATCTATATAGATAGATATAGATAGGTTGCTGCGTTCAAGATTATTTCTTCTTTGTCCACTCATTTTTGGCACAACATAAAGTATATTGAATTATAAGGAAAATACCAAAAAGTACTGTATTTTGACCACGGTATTTTTTTTGCTCCCAGTTCAAATGCAAATAATTAAGGGTTTGGCTTTGCCAAACCCTTGTAAATAAGTTCAATATTCTTTTTTTAGTATGAATAAATAAATTATATGAAATACAAAAAAGAATGCAACAGATTATCTGGTAGGGTTGATTCGCGACGAGAAGCTAGTCCTTTAGGGCGAATCAACCCTACTAGAGGATTTTATTTGTAGCAAACATTTAAGTATTTCATATTAAATACGGAACAAATTAACTATATTTGTACCGATAACAATAAGACTTAAGTAAATTAGAGATAATCTAGTTGAAGATTCAGGAATTTTGGTAGAATTAAATGAAGCAGCAAAACTAGAAGTGTAGGCAACAGCAGTAAAAATAGTAGGTTCTTTTGCTGTGTATGCAAAAGTTCCTGTAATATCATCTCCAGTATTTGGCGGAGTTGACAAATTAAAATAAGAAGAAGATTCTTCAGGACTGCCATTGTAGTTAATAGTTCGAGAGTAAGTACCTTCAGAAGTTGAATTTG
Source organism: Xenococcaceae cyanobacterium (assembly GCA_051439345.1). Taxonomy (GTDB): domain Bacteria; phylum Cyanobacteriota; class Cyanobacteriia; order Cyanobacteriales; family Xenococcaceae; genus JASJDJ01. Next base: position 8,675 of record JBFRWE010000165.1, on the reverse strand, counting down.
TAGTTAATTCTAGTAAATCTACTTCAATACGTGGGTCATTGGCAGATAAATGAAGTTGAGGATATAAAGACAACATCAGAATGCCATTATTATTGTCAACATCAGCAGGTTGAGTCAAAAAGTAGATTACTTGAGTTTCTTCTACTTCTGCTACGCTAGACTTATCAGTTAAAGCTTGTACTTCTGAAGCAGAATGAAAATCAAAAGTAAGCTTATCTTCTGGTTCTAGGAAAAAGCTGAAGTTAAAACCAGATTGTCCTACTGTTGAGATAAAGTGATTATTATTCTTAACAGAAAAAGTACTGCCAGAACTTAGGTTAGCAGAAGACAGTTGATTTGAAATAGATCCAGAATAAGAAACACTATTTTGACCAAAAGTATTACCAGTAGCCGATTTAAATTGAAATGGTGCAACTACTGAGTTTTCACCAGGTACTGATGTAGAAATAGCAGGGAATTGGGGTGAAAGGGGATGAAATAAAACAGGCACGCCTGTAACATACATAGGGTCAGACTTAATAATGGCAAAATCATCCCCTGATAATACATAGGCAAAGGCTGATTGAAATTGAGAAACTTCTGTCGGCGTATGACTAAAGTTGGTAAACTGGAGCGAACTTTGACTTCTAGCTAGAGTAGTTCCATTAGCAGCAGAGATGGCACTATTTAAACTTATGGTAGTAATACTAGTAGATAGTAAAGCTCTGCTAATTATTTTTTGCGTCGATAAAAATAGTTTCATCTAAATTAGTAGGTTGGGTTAAGCGGTAGTGCAACCTAACAATGATTTTGATTTGAAAGTTGGGTTGAAGAACAAAACCCAACTTACTAGCTTCAGAGCAAAGAGATTCAATATTAATCGTTATGAAGCAGATTTAGCTAATAACTTCTCTTGGTTAGCAGAAGAGACATTTTGAGAATTGGCATTACGACTCTTAGTTTGAATCTGAGCCATTTGTTGTTTAATCCAGTTAGCAAATGCATCTGCCATAATTTTTTGACGTAGTTGCTCATTTAGTTCGGGTTGGATAATTTCTTCGACAAAAATTAACTTTACTCCCCGTGCAGTTACCATTGGCTTGAGGATAGTAGGAGGAGTGGCAGAAAAAACTGCTGCGGAAATTTCTGGTTTTAACTGTTTGCGGTTGACAAGACCTAAATATCCTCCAACCCGACGCTTTTCTCGATCTTGAATATATTGATGAGCTACTTCAGGAAAAGATATTTCTCCTTCACTAATAGCATAGTAAAGTTCCATCGCTAGATCTTCGTCACTAAGAAAAACTTCATAGATAGCTGCTTGAGTAAAATCTAGTTGATTAGCAACAAAGAAAGGTTCAATTGTATCAGCAAATAAATATTCAGCTAATTTGGTAGAGAGAACTTGATAGCGAACTAACTCTTCAAATTCCTCTATACTCAGACCATGTTGTTCGAGCCATAACCAAGTGTCTTCAATTTTGTGTAGTTTGTTAGCAAATCGAATGTCATCTGCTGCTTGTTGTAGTTCTTTGGCGTCTGCTTTGATGCCAGCTTCTGCTGAGGCGTGGAGAATGATTTGACGAGTGGCTATGCCTTGAATAATAGAAGGGAGTTGGCAAGACAACTTGATTTGCTCAATGATTTGTTCGTGAGAAATATTTAAAATGTGCGACATAATGAGGTCTTTCCTTGGATAATTTACTTGAATCTAGAAGTTACGGAAGTTACAGGAGTTCAGTAGTTGCAGAATATTCTGAATTCTTGAACTCCTGAATTCTGAACTCCTGGTCTAAATTTCTAAACCGCCTTTTTGTAATTTCTTAAAGGGATCGAGAACAAAATCAATCACCTTCCGTTGACGGATTAGTATCTCTGCATTGGCTGTTTGACCAGGTGTAAGAGGCATAGTAGAAGTTGAATTTTGTAGTGGTGTTTCTTCTATTGCTACTTCAATCTCAAAAACTTCGATCGCGCCTTGGGGAGTTTCTTGGAGCTTAGAATCTGGAGAAATCCAATTTAAGCGACCTTCAACTACACCATAGTCTTGGAAAGGATAGGCATCAAATTTAAGCTTGACAGGCATTCCTATTTCAATAAACCCACTTTCGGGGGCTGGCATTTCGCCTCGGAGTACCATAGTAGTTCCTTTCGGGGCAATCTGAACCAGCATCTCTCCTGGTTGTACTACTGCTCCTGCTTCAGTGATAGGCAACTCAAAAATGATGCCATCCACAGGAGATTTAAAAACTCGTTGTTTTAACTGTAATTCTAAGGCAATAAGTTGGCTTTCATTCTCAGCTATTTCTGTTCGGAGAGTAGTTATTTCCGCTTCAATTTTCTTATGTTGTTCTTTACTTCTTAGGAGTGCTAATTGTCCTGAGTGCAGAACACTTTGATAACTGTTGCGCTGTTCTTGAAATCGCAGTTCTGCTTGTTGAATTTTTGCCTGTGCTTCTTGAATAATTTTGTTGTAATTACTTTGTTGTTCTCTTAAATAAGCTTCCGCTTGAGTTATTTCTAGTTGAGCTTGAATTAAGTTTTCTTGGTTTTCTTTTTCCTCCTGAACTGATGCTGAATAGCGCTCGAAAGAAATAACCCCATTGTCGTAGGCTTTTTGATATCTCGGTAATTTTTCTTGAGCAGTTGCTAGGCGTATTTTAGCTAATTGATAAGAAGCTTCTTTTAATTTAATGGATTGTTGTGCTTGTTCTAGTTGTGCTTCTAGTTGTGCTTTTTCTACCGCTAAAGTAGCCTGGAAGGATTCAAAATTATGGCGAGCTTGGTCTATTTGCGATTGTTTTTCTAGTCGTTGTGCTTCATTATGCTGTTGTTGAGTCTGAATACTCAAAAGAAGTTGGTTTTTGAGTAGTTCTAACTGTGCTAAGCGGTTTTTTTGACCTTCTAGTCTTTGTTGAACTTGGTGAATTTCAGTTTTGATTAATTCTGAGTCTAATTTAAGCAGGTTTTGACCTTTAACTACGGACTGACCTTCTTTAACTTCGATCGAAGCTACCTCTCCTGTAACAGAGGCATCAAGTTCAATCGTATTTCCTTTGGGTTCAAGCCTACCTCTAGCACTACCCGTTTCGTCAACTTTGGTTAATAAAGCCCAGGATAAGAGAATTTGTGCAAACACAATTAAAAAGTAGAGTAACCCTCTTGTCCAGACTTGTGGCAAAGTATCAATAAGTTCTTCTGTTGCCAGCGACCAATCTGCATCAAGATCTTTTGGCGATAATAGAGCCAAAGAATCTCGATCGCTTGGAGAGTTGAGAAGAGTAATTGAATTATGAGAAGAGGATGAATAAGTCATAGCATTTAGTTATTGGTGGTTAGTAGGGACGTAGCATGCTACGTCCGTACAGTAATTAGTCATTAGTCAAAATCAGAACCGAAAAATCTAAGAGATTCCCGCCAGTTGTTGTTGATTGAGATAGAAATAAGTACCTCGTTTAGCAATGAGTTCTGTGTGTGTACCGCTTTCTACTAAAACTCCTCGATCGAGAACTAAAATGAGGTCGGCACGACGCACGGTAGAGAGGCGATGGGCGATGACGACAGTAGTGCGGTTTTGGAGGATAGTTTCTAGGTTAGTTTGAATTAACCGCTCAGATTCTGCATCGAGATGACTAGTAGCTTCATCGAAAATGAGTAGAGGAGGATTACCTAACAAAGCACGGGCGATGGCAATTCGTTGTCGTTGACCTCCAGAAAGTAAACCACCACCTTCACCAATATGAGTTTCATAACCCATAGGTAGTTTTTGAATAAAAGAGTCTGCTCCTGCTTGACGGGCTGCTTCGATAATCTGTTCTAAACTAGCTTCGGGATGCCCTAAACTGATGTTTTCCCGAATGGTGTTACCAAACAGAAAAGTATCTTGATCGACAACACCAATTTGCTGACGGAGCGATCGCAATGCCAAACTAGTCACATCTTGACCATCTATTAAAACTTTTCCTTCGGTGGGTGGATAAAGACCTAAAATTAACTTGGCAATAGTAGTTTTTCCTGAACCACTACGTCCTACTAGGGCGACTGTTTGCCCAGGCTTAACCTCAAAATTGATATTTTCTAGCACATTGACATCACTCTCTGGGTGATAGCGAAAAGTGACTTGTTCAAAGCAAATGTGACCCTGTAGACTGGGTAAAAATTGGCGCGATTGCTGGTGTAAATCTTCTTCTGGTTCACTATCTAACACATCGTTAATGCGCTCCACTGCAATAAAAACTTCCTGAAGCTCGTGCCATAGTCCTGCTAATCTCTGGAAAGGACTAATAACGTTACCCAAGAGCATATTAAAGGCAACCAATTGTCCGATCGTTAATTGGTCTTGAATAACTAACCATGCTCCGTACCACAATAGTGCAGTTGTGCCAATGGTATGCATAGTTGAACTCAAAACTCTTAGTTGATTGCCAATTACCTGCCCTGAAAATCTCTTTTTAACTAACTTATTGAGTAATTGTTCCCATTGCCACCGCACTGTCTGCTCAACTGCCATCGACTTAACTGTACGCACCCCAGTTAAAGCTTGAATCAAATAGCGATTCTCCGCAGCGACGGCATGAAAAATTTGCCGTGAAATACGTTTAAGAAAAGGAGTTGATACCAAAGTCAAGATAACCATTGGTGGTACAACTATTAAAACTAGTAAAGCCAGTTTCCAGCTATACCAAAACATCACCCCGACATAGACGAACATAGTCAGCAAATCGAGAATGATCGAAAGTGCCTCCCCAGTTAAAAAACGCTGAATTTTACGATTTTCTTGGACACGAGCCATAATATCGCCGACATAGCGGGACTCAAAGAAAGCCAGAGGCAAACGAAAGGTATGGCGAATAAACCCAACAATCAGTGCCATATCAATACGATTGGCTGTATGGTCTAGCAGATATTGTCTTAATCCACCTATAGCAACTTTAAATAAGCCAAAAATAAGCAAACCAGAGCCAACCGCCGTCAAAGTAGTAACACTGCGTTGTACTACCACTCGGTCTAATAGTAATTGAGTCAAGATAGGAGTAACTAACCCAAAAACTTGGAGCAATATAGAAGCAAGAAAAACTTCGATTAGCACTAACCAATGGGGTTTAACTAACTCAAAAAATTGCCATAGAGGTTGCTTAACTTCTTGTGCCTCGTTCAGTTCTACTGTTGGTTGCAGCAAAAGAGCATAACCTGTCCAAGCAGCCTGAAATTCTCGCCAACTGAGACGACGCTGACTAGTAGCAGGATCGCCAACAATTATCTGTTTTTTGCTAATTTCATAGACAACTAGATAATGTTTGCCTTCCCAATGAGCGATCGCTGGTAATGATTGTTCTGCTAGTTTATCTAGACTGGCTTTGATTGGTCTAACGGCAAAACCCAGGCTTTCTCCTGCTGCTGCTAAACCTCTTAAGGAAGCTCCATGGCGATCGACATTGGCAATATCTCGTAAACGATTAATACTGAAGTTTTTACCCCAATAACGACCCACCATTACCAAACAAGCTGCACCACAATCGGCTGCACTATGTTGGTTAAAGAAGGGATAACGTCGAGTTAATCTCTGTAACCATTGATTGCCTTTTTGAGTAGGTGTAGGAAAATAAGCGCGATTAATTTTAGGCTGAGTTGGAGATTCTGTCTTAGTCTGGATCGGACTAGATGGCTTAGGAACGATAGCTGAACTCTGAGCATAGTTTGTTTTAGGGGTACGATCGGATTTAAACAACTCTGCCAATGGTGGTAAGTACTCTAATGCCTTTTCCCAATCATCATTACTCATGGTATAGAGTTCAGTTCCTTGGGTTGCTTGCCAACCTTCTTTTTCTTCCTCTCCAGACACAATATGAATACTGCCTGGAGTCATTATCTTGCCAGAAGCTTGTTGTAGTTGACCGCAACGAAGTAACCAAAACTTTGTCTTGTCAGCAAGATTGGTAATCTGCTTTCCTGCTTTAAAATAATGTTGTTTTAGCCATGATAAAGCTGGCTTCATTTCTTGGAAACTCAAATTTATCGAGGGCATTGCCTGACGAAATAAACAGAAAAGTGACCACAGTAGGGCTTGACAATAAAAGCGTTTGCTAATATCAGGATACTTGCTAAGTAAACTCTGCAAATATTTTTGAGGGAGATAACACAATTTCAGACTGATGGAAGCTCTTGCCATATAAGGCTGAAAATTGCTGTTAGGAAAGAGGTCTAATTCACCAAAGGATTCCCCTTGACCAATACTTGCTAAGAGATTATTTTGTTGGTCTAGTAGTCTAACTTTGCCTCTAATAACGATGTAAACTCCTCGATCGCTTTGAGAAGATTGCCAGAATAATTTACCCGCCGTTGGTTCTAAAATTTGAATTTGTTGTAAACATTTAGCAAAATCCTGTTTTGAGAGATTTTTTCCTAAAAGTTGTTTTATTTGCTGCTCGGAAATCTTTGCAGTCTGTGAAGATTGAACCATGATAGAGATAATTATCTAGAGATTACTTCAGTTATTCAATATTCGTAGCTAAATTGATTGCCATAACCAATAATTATTTACCTCAGATGATCCTGAAGAAGGTAAATTACGAATAACAATCTTGACTTCTTCTCGATCTAGATTATTTTGACTTGTTTGCAAACATCTTTCTCGTTTGGAAAGACCCATTTTTTTCAGTAGACGATTGATATGTCTGGCACTGAGTTTAATCCCAAATTCATTTTCTAGATGTTTGCTCAACCATTCTGCTGTCCAGGATTGAAAGGAGTAGCCATAAGCATTAGGACTAGTTGTTACCAATTCTTTCAATCTTTGAAGATAGTCTTCATTAAATTTTTTGGGTCTACCAACGGCTATTTCTTGCCACTTGTGAGCAAGACCATTCTGAGCCATACTCATCCAATAGCGAGCCGTGTCTTTAGAACAACCTAATTCTGCACAAATTTCTGCCTGAGATTTACCTCGATCTGCTAACAGCATAATTTCGATTCGCTGACGGTATTGCGGACGTAAATCTGTTTGTAGATGTTTAAGCAAAAGTGATTTTTGAAATGGAGTTAAAAGCTGAGATTGGACAGAGAAATCACGGTTTACATTTCCTTTTATTCCTAGTGTCATATAATTGCCTCCAATACTGACTCATCATCATATTTATATCCACTATTCATTTTTTTGAAAGCCTAAAAATACTGTATTTTGATAGAAGAGCTACTCAATTAATTTCAGCTCAAAATAGCAGAGTAATGTCAATTAGCTCTAATGCTTATAGTAATATTTTTGGGCTTTTTAAGTGTCACAAGTTGTTGCTCAGGTCAAGTATTTTCTGAATCTAGCAATTATTTCTTATTAATTATTTACGTTGAAATAATTACTTCAAAGAAGAAAAAAACAAAGAATACTATTTTAAACCTAAAGATATCGAGAGAAAACAAAAGATGAATTTAGGGGATTACGGATGCCAAATTATTACTTCTCTGTTTGCTTGTTAATATACTCCTATCTTGTTGGTATTTGAGTTTAATAACTGTCAAAGCACAGATAAGAACAGGAGATTATTATAAGCTATTAGCCATTGACAATACAAGACAAAAGACTAATGACCAAAAACTATTTAAATCATTTATGGTTCTTATCTTTACTTAATTAGCTATAGCTAATTAGTTTTATATAAAAAGCATAAAGTATATATGCTCTAACGATCCATGAATTCACAGATTCTTTATATTTTTTAAACTAGCAAATATTTTTGACAAGGCAAAGAAGAAAATAGAACATTTGCTCAGGCAAAGTCCTGAATTTTCTCGACGAAAGACTATAAGTATATTTAGCGTATACACTAGTAGTTTAGTATGATTTTTATTTTTATTTTATATTTAAGTGATTTTTTTTTCAATCTCTGGAAATAAGGCAAAATTTAAGATTATTGCAGCGAAAAAAAAAGACAAAACTTTGACGAAAAAAAGACAAAACTTTCGCTTTTAATCAAACTAATCTTATGTGTTTTTTATAAGTGTAATTACGTAATTAGATTTGATGATTGATAGGTTACAAACTAGGGACTACTACACTAAATTTTCAGTAAATGTACTGATATTTGATCATTCCCATAATTCTAATTGAGAAAAAAAGGTAGTCTAAATGTTTTTTTATCTTAGGTAAAGGCAAGGCACTGCCTTACCCCTAGCAACAATTCCTATTCAATTTACGTAGATTGAACTTGAAAATCTAAATCAGAAATACCAATTTTTTGAGATTTAGGATTAGCAACAGCATCATCAGTAGAGAAATACTTAATTTCTAAACTAGAAACTTCTGTACTACCAAAACTAATGTTAATATTGGCACTCTCACTAGAACTATTGGCACTGCCTCTACCTTCAAAACCGTTCATGTAATATTCATTATCCGCAAAGACATTATCCCCAGTGACAATATTTACTTCGGAAAGGGTTTTAATATTCACTCCATCAGCGTAAATTTCTACCCCATCATCAAACAACTTACTGCTAGATTGGTCTACATCTAAGAGCTTAAAGTTTAGACCTGTCACTGCCTGATTAAATTTGAGGTCTAATTTAATCAAGTCATCAGGGTCATCTTTACTATTATTAAATCCCAGCGATAAATAACCGTTATGATTACCTAATTTGTTACTGTCGTAGGTGACATAATCTTTTTCGCCCTCATGACGAGCAAAAGTACCACCATCAGTGAT
>JBFRWE010000164.1:0-3189 GCA_051439345.1 Xenococcaceae cyanobacterium | reverse complement strand
GACTCTGCTGATTAGGGGCGCAATTAGCTAGGGTGACTAACGCTGCCCCTATTGCCAAATTCTTGAGAAAACGACGGCGACTAAATTGGCTGTAGTGGATCGCATCACCAAAAAATTCTCCTGCTTTGGGTCCAAAAGCAGCAGCAAAAGCATTTTCTATCCCACCAGCTTGTTTGGCTAATTCTAATACCAGCCTTTCTCTTTTTGGATTGCCTTTGCCAGCGACTTTTAAAAGTAATGCTTTGCGGAGATCGGCTGCGTTTACTGCATCAGCCACTTTAAAGGTATCTGGCTTATAAACTCCCATTTTAATGAGATCGTCAATCATCTCTACTGGATCTTTTGGCATTTCCTCTGCCATAAATTTCCAGTGATCGGCAGTCAGATGAACTCCCCCACAAACTGCGCATAGTAGCTCTAACTCACTCAAATTACTTTTTTGAGCAGAGAGATTGTCCCATTTCTTGGCAGTGTTTGGGAGAGAGTAATTAATCATATTTAGTTAAAATAATACATTTTTTTGCTCGTAAATAATTAGAACGTTTTTTATAGTTGAATTTTGTATCTACTTTTACATAACCTGGATTATGTGGCATAATCCGCGGAAATTAAAGGTAATTCTTCTAGATTTCGTAGGGGGGGAGAATTTGATTTTTGTGAATATTTTTTCTCCCTAGAAAAAATCTATGGGGTAGGGGCAGTTAAAAATAACTGTTTTTCTGCTTGTCTTCTTCTAGTGAGTCCTGCTAAAGGAACTAATCTACCACCAGAATGAGCTTTATTCCAACGTAAAAACTCATTAGCTGCACCATGATGATCTCCAGCATTGAGCTTGCGTAGTAAAGTACTGTTTTTTAGTCCATAAAAGCCAGTATTAAAGGCAAAAGAAGTAAGCGCGCCTAATTGATAATCATTTAGTTCTACTTTAACTATCGATTTAATTTTTGCTTGAATAGCCTGAATTTCAGCTTTGAGGGCTGCTTCTGCCTGATGAACAGCAATGCGATCGCCCATTCGCACTCTTTTTCCGGCAATTTTCGATAAACCATAGCCTATGACAGGTGTGCCATCGGTATCTCGATAGGCATGGGAACGAAAACCTTCAAATTCTCTAATTAATTCGATAGTTTTGCTTAATATTAATTCAGGATTAGGTTTGGCAACAATTTTTGCCTGAATTTCTGGTTCTGATATAATTCCTGATTCTGATATGTTGTCTGTTTTGGGAAGGTAAAAATCAGATTTAGTGACAGTCTTAAGCTTAGTTTTTTGTTTGGGAGTAGCAAAAGATATATTTGAACTATCAATATTCTGTGAAAACTGATGCTCGATATTTAGTTTTTCCTCTGATAATTTTGAGAAAACAATTGGTGGATCTAGAGATTTTTCAGGAAGAAAATGATTTGATTCTAATATGTTGTTATTGTAAATTTCTTCATAGGCTAAAGATACCTTTTCTTGTGTTAAAAAGATTCCTGATAGACCAGATAGCCAACTTCCCAAGAAAACCATAGTTAAATTTAAATGTATATTTTTGTTCAAGATTACTAACACTCATACTTTTTTCCTGTAGATGTTGTAGTTGATAAAAGTAAAAAAGTCAGTAAGTCATGACATTACTTTGTAAGCAATTTATTATCTTATCTATTTTTTATTCAGTGTCATAATTAAATGTAAAGAAATAGTTTATTTTTTGTATATAATTTGCGAAGCAAAAAACATCATATTTATTACAAAAAAATACTTTTGTAATTAGAGTGGATGTTATTTGTCTCAAAAATCAGAAAATTCGCCATAAGAACCGCCATATTAGTTCTCACATCCGCTAGGTAAACTTCAATCAGCTATCAACCCTTCAGGTTCGCTAGTTGCTCCTGGGGGAAAGCTCAGGGGCTGCGTGCTGAATTTAGTTCAGAACCTTGAAAGCCCCGTCCAAGAACACACTAGCTCACTATCAACAAGAACCAACAATAGACTATACCCCATAAATCTCAGAACCGCTATAAATATTTAAGCTTTTCTTTTCTTTACACTTTTTGGTGGAGTTCGATGAGAGCCAAAATATTTTTCACTACGGTAACGTAACCAAACTCGTAATGCTTGAGGAATTTGCTCTTTTTGTTTTTTAGTTAACGTATTGTAAAGCTCTAAAGCCTTTTCTCTTTCTCCACGACAAGCAGCATTATTATGAGCATCCCAATAACTACGAGCCACTCTAATACGACGGCAAACTTCTTTGACTAGTTCTTTTTCGGTAAGGGTAGATTTTTTTTTCTTAGCCATGTCTAGATAAGTAATTGTTCTAACTGCTGTACCAAAGCATCTTGACTAAATTTAGCTAAAGTTTCTGCTCGTAACCAATGACTATCACAACGGCGATCGCTACCGTGTAAAATCTCTATACAAGCATTCGCAACAGCTTCAGGATCGCGATGGGGAACACACCAGCCTAAACGTCCATCTTGCAGAGGATCGGCTGAACCATCGGCATCGCCAGACAGTACGGGTTTACCACAAGCCATGGCTTCTAAATAAACAATCCCAAAACCTTCTTGAGAAGGCATGATATAGGCATCAGCGACACGATAATGATCTACTAAAGCCTCTGTGGGTACAAATCCAGCAAACACAACTCGATCTGCTACTCCCAACTCTTGGGCTAATTTCTCTAAACGAGGGCGATCGTCACCACGTCCAATGATAAGATACTTTACTTCTGGAAAGACTGATAAAATTTTTGGTAAAGCGCGAATAGTAACATCTACTCCCTTATAAATATCTCCAGCCCATAATCTAGCCACAGTCATTAACACTTTACTATTCGCTAAATCATAGTTCGTAACTAATTCTGTCGATCTATCTCCAGGAATAAAAGTATTACCATCAACTACACAGGGAAGGATTTTGACTTTACTAGAATCGATCTCATTGGCTTTAGTGAGGCGATCGCGACTATAACGACTAATTGTCCAAATGCAATCAGCTTTTTGTAGTGCTTTACGCTGATTTTTGGGTAAAGGATACCAAACTTCCTTGCCATAGGTAAGAACTGTATAGGGAATACCTAAAGGCTGACATAAACTATTAACTAGAGTAACTAAATTAATATGACCACAATAAATATGTTGGGGACGACGGAAAAGAAGACAGCTTAATAGAGATAAAACTAATTTTAATCTTCCCTGCCAA
>JBFRWE010000163.1:0-4221 GCA_051439345.1 Xenococcaceae cyanobacterium | reverse complement strand
CTTTTTTTTCCTTTTTGTAAGCGACCTTGATGCAACCTGATAACAGCATCTATTCCTCTTTTCTTCCCTAAACATATATCAACATAACTACAAAAAGCCCTATCTCCTAAAAGAATATCACCAGGGTGACTTTTAAGCCGTTTTCCGTTCCTAGCGATCGCCGGATAACTTAGCGGCATTCGATTATAAACAGGAGTAGCAATGGGAGCAATTGACATAGACAACAAAGCTCAAAAATATCTCTTTTCAGCTTCCCATAAATAATGTCTAGGTTTTTCTTAATCCTACTATATCGAGCTTTCACGTACTTCTGTCAGGCAGTCAGGATAAATTCTGTTCCTTCTCCATAAAGCGTTTGAGAATTTTAAAGTGCAATGTAAATGCGTCTAAGCTTAGATTTTTTCATACTCTATTCCGATATTTCTTGGGTGTCGTCTTTGTAAACTGTCGAAAATATTTGGCAAGATGACTTTGGTGATTGAAGCCACACTCAAGAGCAATATCGGCAATAGATAACTCTCGCTGCTGCTTCAACAATTTTTGGGCTTTCTTTACTCGCTGCTGAATTACATACTGATAGGGAGAAACTCCTGTCGATTGCCGAAAGAGTCGACTGAAGTAAAATTGGCTCATATTTAGCATTTCAGCAATATCTACTATTTTTATATTTTCGTTGAGATTGGTGTGGATGTACTCCAGAGCTTGCTTAAGTTTGTAGCGGGAAAGCCCGTTAGGATAGTCGCGAATTATAGGTTGATGAGAAGTATATTTCCTGAGCAGGTGAAAAGCCAAAGCAGTTTTGAGTTTTTCTACATACAAATTATCTCCAATCCAGCCTGTTGTTAATTCCTGTTGTAATTCGTCTTTTAAAGCCAGCAACATACCTTTTATGAAAGAATCTCGAAGTTCTACGTGAGGAGTGATTTGAAGGGGATCGACATTGACTAATTCTTGCTCGATTTGCTCTAGAAAGACAGGCTCGAAGCTCACAATGATGAACAGACCTTCTTTTTGCCACTGGCAACGATGAACAGCCTCAGCAGGTATAACGATAGTATCTCCCGAGAAGATTAATTGTTGATAAAGGTGTCCGTCTAACCATCGCTCTGCTGGGTTTGAATTAGTCAGGGAAGTAGAAAGATAGGGTAAAGGAGAAGAGAAATCTCCGGTGTCTTGTGCAGGCTGTAAGTGATACTCTAAATAGATATCCGTCCAATTGGCATGATGACTGGAAAAAATAGCTGAATGAGAGAAAATTCGAGATGAAGCTCCTTCCATAGCAAAATTGACGTTTGAAATTTTTGAATTAGGTAACATATTTATCTCCCTCAATGCTTCTTTGGTGTTATCTTCATAAACTGCCGAAAAATTTGGTAAGGTAGCAATGGGAATTAAAGCCATGCTCAAGTTATGAGCTCTGTTGATAAGCTCTAGGTGTAACTCCAACAATCTGATGGAATTGCTTGGTGAAATAGCTTGAACTACTAAAACCAGTTGCTTTAGCTACTTCAGTAATAGCTATCTTGTGGGATCGAAGTAATTCTTTTGATTTCTCGATACGACACTGCAATACATAACGCAAGGGAGATACTCCCAGCGATAGCTTAAACAAGCGAGTAAAATGATATTGACTCAGTCCTACTGCCTTCGCCATCTCTGTTAATCTAATATTTTTGTCTAGATTTGACTGAATATAATTAATTGCCTGGTTTTGTTGGTACTCAGACAAACCGAATCGAAATTGTTGTTCTTTCCTTTTCAATTTATTTAATCTGTACTTATTAGATAAATGGATTGCTAAAGTTGTTAATAAAGAATCAACATATAAATGTCCTTTCGGGCAATCTTTGGTCACTTCATCTCGCAGTGCCAGAGCAATAGTAAAGATCAGGCGATCTCGTCCTCCGATAATATTCGCCAACTCAACCCGATCTGAACTAGTTGATTCTTGTGTTACTTGATTCAGCCAATCAGCATCCAGAGAAAGTACTAAACACTCAGCCGATTCTTGCCATCTGAGGCTAAAAACAGTGCGCTCTGCAATAATACAGATATCTCCTGATGTTATCATTGACTGTCTCGGCCAAGACAAAATGTTATTGTTATATTGATATTCAAGTTTGAGCGCATCGCCTAAATGAATGCCAATTAGATGTGCAACTGCCGTGACCTCTGACTGTTCAAAAGGTGGAAGGAGATGTTGTTCCAACATGACTCCTTGCCACATACATTTTTCACTTGATAGCAAGATAGTTGAATCAGGGCAAAACGCTCTCTTTTGGTTATTTTTCCGTTCGATTACAGAAATTGATTTTTTAATCATTGACTGCGACGTTAGTTTAGGTTTATGAAAAACTGGAAGCAGATCGGTTCTGTCAAAATATTTGAACTATATAAATACTTCCTCTGCTGGAATAGCATTTGTCGGTATTTTAGTTTATGGTTATTGACATATTTGACCTGCTTCTGAGAAACTTACGCAGAACAGATGGATATAGGGGAATCCCTTTTTTGAAGAAGGATGTTTTGGATTATGTAACTTTTGATTGGATGAAAAAAATATCTTATGTTTGTTATTTTTGTCCAAAGGGAATGCTTCCCAAGATCTATAACGAATCAAAATTTGATTCGGTCTAAATATCTGCCCTTAAGCAAAGCATATACTTATTTACTTTAAATAATCTTGCAAATTTTTGCTAATAAAAGCATTATTTTGCTCGACTAAAATCAAGTCTGGGACGGTAGCAATATTTTTCGATTAAGCGCAAAAAAGTGATAACAATAGCAGCAATATGATAGTATTTCGTCTCGTTTTTGCCTAATCTATGGTTAACTTCTAATCGTAATTCTCTTTTGATTATGAAAAAACAAGCCCATGCTAAAAAATCTCTTTTATATCTTTCAAAAGAAAATCCTGGAAGTCAAAACATTCAAAACAACAAAATTTTTGAGACAGAGCGAATTTTGCGTTTGCTTGTATCCTCACCTTCGAGTCAGGCATCTACAGTAAACTCTGAACGTAAAAATATTGCTTGTCGTCGTCAACATGTGGAAGAAATTCCCGATACTTCCGAATTTGCTGGGCGTAATCAAGAACTAGATATTCTTCAGCAATGGATTATGAAAGATCGTAGTCAATTGACGATACTTTTAGGGATGGGTGGGATTGGTAAAACTACTTTAGCAGCCAAGCTAACTAGACAAGTTCAACCTAAATTTGAATCGATTATCTGGAGCAGTTTGCGGAATGCTCCTCCTATAGAAGAGACTCTGACAAACTTAATCCAATGTCTCAGTTTAGGCGATTGCAACGAGTTACCCTCCAGTTTGGAAGGAAAAATTATACTTTTGCTGCAGTACTTAAAATCTTCTCGCTGTCTCTTGGTTTGGGATGATTTTGATTTCATCTTGCAAAGCGGCGAACAAATAGGTCGTTATCGCCCCAAATATGAAGCCTACGGTCAATTAATACGCTCCCTGATAACAACAAAGCATCAAAGTTGCTTGCTCTTAACTTCTCAGGAAAAACCAAGAGAATTAAAGTTGCAAGAAGGTCAAAATCTGCCCGTACACTTTTTGACTTTGGGTGGGTTATCTGGAGGAGAGATCGAACAAATTCTGAGAACAATGGATATCTTTTCGGGAACAGATAGTGAGTGGCAATTTTTGATTGATTATTATGGGGGCAATCCACTCTTTATTAAAATTGTAGCCGCTTACATTCGAGATTTATTTGAGTGCAGCATCTCACAATTTTTAGAAATGCGAAAAAATAGAATGTTTATTTTGCCCTCACTTCGGCAGCTATTAGATCGGCAATTCGAGCGTCTATCGGATTGGGAAAAAGAGATTATGTATCGGCTAGCGATGGAGTGTACTCCTTTAAAAATGGCTGAATTACGATCTCAAATTTGGTTTTGTAACTCAGAAGACAAATGGCTTGCTGCTCTAAGATCTCTGTTAGAGAGATCGCTAATTGAAAAGACAGAATCAGGATTTAGACAACCTTCATTAATTAAGGATTATGTAAGCGCACAATCGCTAGAAATTATTGCAGCTTTGAGCGCTTAACGGGACTTTGACAATTTTACCGATCAAAAAGGGGTGAAAGCCTTGCCAGACGGCGAATTTACCTCGACGAGGTAAATTCGCCTGAAACCCAGATATATTAAGGATTTAGCTATTTTGAGGTTAAACTATTGATATATAAGGCTTTCACCC
>JBFRWE010000162.1:0-20751 GCA_051439345.1 Xenococcaceae cyanobacterium | reverse complement strand
TTTTTTCTCTGCAAATACCACTGACTCTGACTATTGCTAAATTAATGTTGATTCAAGCCAAGGGTATAACCTATGCTTTACTCATTGATGCGATCGAAAGAATTGTCTTACCTACTTCCCATCAGGTCAAAGAATTAGATGGTCAGAAAGTATTGCACTGGCAAACAGAGGAAGGTATTCAGGTAATTCCTGTGCGAAAACTAGCTAATTTGATGGAATATCCCCGTACTCCTCTTTGTGGTTCTAGTTACATAGCTAATGATGTTGCTAGTCCTGTTTTATTACTTCGTCGTCAAGGAGGATTGATTGGCTTAGAAGTAGAACAAATTTTGGGCGAACAAGAGTTAGTAATCAGACCCCTAGGTAGCGCGATCGCACCACCTATTTACGTATATGGTTGTAGTATTTTGCGTGATAGTAGTTTAACTTTAGTGGTTGATGGAGTTGCTCTAGTCAAAACCTTTCAGGATAAAAAGACTCATAGTGGTCATCAAGCGTACCTAACTAGCCCTTTGCAACCAGCATTACCTGCTGCTCCTCAGTCTAGTCAACAGCAACAACTACCTCCAGCTTCCCCTAAACTTGCCCAAACTTTATTAGTAGTAGATGATTCATCTAGTCTCAGACATAGTATATCTATGTCCTTAGAAAAAATAAGCGATCGAGTCTTAAAAGCAGAAAATGGACTGAAAGCTTTAGAACAATTACATCAAGAAAAAAATATTAATTTAGTAGTTTGTGATTTGGAAATGCCTTATATGAATGGTTTTCAGTTTTTAAAAGCCATCCATCAACATCCAGATTTTGCCAAAATACCAGTAATTATGCTTACCTCTAGAGATAGTGATAAACATCGTCAATTGGCTATGCAATTGGGTGCAACTGCTTATTTAACTAAACCCCATAATGAGCAGGAGCTATTTGAAACTATCAGTAATATACTGAATAAACTCTCATCTCTAACTTCTGCTCAAGCAACTTCTATCGTTTAATTAGGAAAAATCAGCTTTCTTGAGTAGAAACAGGTTCAGCTTCAACATCTACAGTATTGTTGCTAGCTACTTGTTCTACAAAGTCATCTTTTTGTTGACTAGATTTATATCGATCCATAATCAATTGAGATACTTCTGTTACCAATAGGCTAACTAACACAAAATCATCTAATGCACCGGCAATGGGAATAAAGTCTGGAGCAATATCGATCGGGCTAATTAGATAAGCTAATGTTCCCAGGATAATCCACCAGCGATACTTAGGATTACGAATAGTATTGCGATACCAACTATAGATTGATGTAGCTGAAATTTTCATGTTTAGTAAGTTTATCAACTACCTTTATTTTGACAAATTCTGGTTGTTTTTCTAGGTGTGGATAACCCCCTAGATTGAAGTTCGGGATAATAACTTTACTGATTATTATTAGCTGAAAATAGCCAGTAAATCAAAACCAATTTTGCGATTTTTCGATCGATAAGAAAAGACTCCAAATAACAACTGAGATAAAATCCAACGGCGTAAATATACAATTAAGAAACTTTTAGTTAATTCCTGCCATAATAACAATAATAATAATATAGTTAATAATTTGACTACATTACTTAGATCTAATAGAAATAAAATAAAAGGTGAAACTAAAATAGTTAGAATTAAAGCTATATACCAAGACAACCATTTACTATGTTTTTTTTTCTCCAAAGGAAGTTGATTAAACATTTGTTCAATCAGCCAGTAATGAGCGTTAATAATTGTCTGTAACAACTGATGATTTTTCCAGTCATCATGGCAAATATATTGGCAAACTTTTCCTTCTACGGAAATAGTACTTTTTATTTTAGCTATCTCTTGAGTATCTTGCTGATAATAAGTAGAGAAAGTTATTTCTGAGGGGATATTACTTTGTCTCTCTACTAAAATATAATAGCGAAAATCTGCTAATGTATAGGGAGAAAGTTGGATTTTTAGTTTTTTGGCTTGTGCTTGTTTAATTTCGCGAAGATAGTCTTGATTTAGGTAGAAACGGACACCGTTAGGAATAATGCGTCTAGGACTAATACGTTCTTGATTAATATAAATGCATGAATCTAACACAATATTTAGTCAAAATAACAAATAAAATTGTTGTAGTTATGGTTATTTATGATTATGAACGATGGTAATAATAAATTCCAAGAGTCCTTGCCAATGCTTTTCTCCAGCTTCTACTCCCTGTCTATGCAATTCTAGGATTTTTTGTTGATGGGGATGGCTTAACAGTTTTTGGTCGTAACAATTAGAAATTTGACCACCTAATTGAATCCGAGTTTGAGCATAAATAATATCTGCTGATTTTGATTGCCACAAAACTTGATTACGTTGATCCAAAATATGTTTAAGCTCTCCTAGTTTACGTAAAGTTCGCAAAAAAGGATAGTCTTGTAAAAGCTTATGCAATGCTAGCATTACGGTTTGATTATCGCTATCAAGAGGATTTGGTAATCTACTGGGGATATTTTCCCACTCATCATTAGGTTGGGTCAAAATAGCTAAATCTTGTTTAATTTGCTTTGATGCCTTCTCATCATACAATTCAGATTTAGGATCGACTAACAAAAAAGCGTAATCTAACTCTAGCTGACGACGAAGACTAAGATAATGCTCCCATAGAGAAGAATGAATGTTTAACTTGGCTAGATTCGGTCTAGAAATAGCATAAACTTCTTGATACCCTTGCCAAGGTAGAAATTTTTCTGTAGTAATTTTTTCGACAAGAGAAGTATTAACTTCAACGGAAGCAATTTCACCGACAAGAACATTTAAAGATTCCAACCAGCGATCGAGTCGTTGGGAATTGTTTTCTTTTACTTTGATTTCCTGATTATAGGGGATACTTTTTGGTTGTTGATGATTTTTTCTTGCTCTTCGTTTAGATGCCACAGATCTTGATAATGATGGTAATTATTTATCTTTCTTTTCTTCTGAGGATGCTCCCGGTGCGCCAGCAAATAATTGCGTTTCTTCTCCTTCCCAATCTTCCCAGTCTTCAGGTTCATCTAAGTCTAGGGAAGAAAGATCGAGTAGATCGACATCAATATCTTGCTCTTCTTCTTCTAGCCATTCACCCCAGTCTTCAGCTTCAGATTCTGGACTCATTACTAAATTAGAATTATTTTGGTTATGTCCATTCTGAATAAAAGTTGGGGGACTATCGGGAGCATCTGTTGTTTCTAACAAATTTTGCCCAGAAGGAGCTATTTGCGATTCAGTATCTGGTTGTGGTGTTTGCCGATCTGATGGCAGTGGGGAGGCTTTGGCTTCTAAATATTTAATATCTTGATAATTTCCTTCTAGTTGTTGTTGCTGGACATTACTAATCAGGCTAAACATATTTTGCAGACTTTCTAGATTTTTTTCAATTATTTGATGTCCTCTGGCTACTTGATCGAAGTGAAATTGTTGAACTTCTTGATAGGCAACATTACCCATTAAATCTTCGCTAATTTCGTTATGTATTTCTCCTTCAACTAAATTAATCCGAGTGTGTAAACGTTTAATTGACTGAGGGTTATGGTGCTGGGAATTATTTTCTGTTGTCGAATTAGGAGAGGAGGGGGTAATAGAGGTGGTAATTTTTAACTCAGGAACTTGGCTGATAGCAATGGCTAGTGCTTCTTTCAGCTTTCCCTCTCTCATAGCTCTTTTAAAATTTTCACTGGATGTCATAACCTTAATTTTCCTCGGTAGTTTTCCTTTTTAGTCTAGCGATTGAGTAGCTTTTAATCTAAGTAAATATAAATTTTCTAATTATTTGGGCAAGATCCTACTTCTATAGTCTATTAAAAGTTATTTTGATGAAGATTTTGGTATCTCAGCTAAAGTATTATTCAGAATAGCAAACATTTTTTGTAAGCTTTCTAAGTTTCTTAAGATGGTTTCCCTCCCTTGTTTCACTTGCTCTTGATGTAATTTTTTTAGTTCAGCATAATCTTGATTTTTAATAATCTCACTGCCAATTTCGTTGTTAATTTCTCCATTCACCAAATTGATCCGGGTACGCAAACAAGATTCGGAGAATGGTTTATCTTTGGCAATAATGGCTTGAGTTTCTAAGTTAGAATAAGAAACCCAAGTAGTAATCTTTAACTCGATCGCTTCACTTGCAGCCAAAGTAAAGGCTTCTAATAGTTTTCTTTCTCTGATTTTTTGTTTGAATTCTTCGCTCGCTGTCATAATAGTAGGTAACTTTGCTTGCCGATTAATGATTGACCATCTTTTCAGCATTCTTACTTTTATTTCTGCCAAAAGTCTGTGACATTGTAGCCCAACTCAACCAGCATCTGGTGTAATAAAGGAAGGCTCAAACCTATGACATTACTATGACAGCCCTCGATTTTTTCAATAAATAAACCTCCTTTTCCCTCTAAAGCAAAACTCCCTGCACATTTAAGCGGTTCTCCACTCTGTACATAAGCTGCTATGGTTTCATCACTAAGCTCGGAAAAGTAAACTTTTGTAATGCCACAACGCACCAATTGTTTTTTTCTACTCAAATCAATCAGAGCATGACCAGTATATAGTATGCCAGTATTGCCTCGCATGACTTGCCAGCGAGCGATCGCTTCGGTTGCAGATTTGGGCTTACCATAAATTTTCCCCTCTACTTCCAGAACTGAATCACAACCCAAAACAAGAGCATTACTAAATTCGCTAGTCACACTTTGCGCTTTACATATAGCTAGAGTTTGGACTAATTCAATACCCTTGCCTATTTGAACTTGAGATTCATCAAAATTGCTAATACGAACAACTGGCTTTATTCCTGCTGTGTTTAATAATTTAAGACGAGCAGGAGAAGCTGAAGCTAAAACAAAGATAGGTAAGAGATTTAACATTGAGCTGACTATAAATAACTGCTAGATCTAGCGTACAGAAAAAGATTGAGCAGCTACTTCAAAAGTATCTTTAACAGTTTCCCAACGACTTTCAGGAGTAGAAAGATTGAAAGTAAATAATTTACCATGACTGACAGCAACACTAGCTAAATTGTGTCGTTGTGGCTGATCTGGTACATCCACTTCATACTCCAAAAGATAATAACTTTTATCATTAGCTTGTCGAGATTCTGCCCTCAGAAATGCAGAGTCAATTTCTAGATTGGGATTATTTTTGACCAAATTAAGAAAGCGATAACCTACTTCTGAAGGTGTACCCAAATCTTCTAAAGTTTTATCATTAGGAACGTCACTAATAATTACACTCAAATTCTCTGTGCGTTCAATCAAATCGCGAAAAACAACATCTACTCCCGCAGAAGGGTTTTTGAGATCGACAGGTATCCAACCATTAGGGTAGAGAAATTCGTATCCTTTAGCGGGATTGACATAGCTTTTTAAACCACTAACTCCCATAGAGCAACTTGATAAAGTAATACTCAGTACAATTAGCAAGATAGAAATAAGGGATCTGAACATTTTTCTTTAGATAATTTAGTTCTGGCTGTTTTATTTTCCCATTAAAATTAGCTAGTTGCTGGATTTTATCTTTTCTGTCTTCTGTTGATTAATCGCCAACGCAGTTATTTCAGACTAGAAGTGTATTAGATTGACTGCGATCGGGTAATTCTTTTTCTAAATTACGCAAACGAGGTTCCCGAGAAGCGATCGCTACGGCAATAAGATTGATAATTCCCAGCAAAATTAACAGTAAAGCAATTCCTTGTCCGAATCCCACCCCAATAAATTTACCGATGCTATCTGCTAACAAGCCATTTTCAGCCATTAAAGGATTAAAAATACGGTCTACTAAAGGTCCTGCTACTAAATATGCTCCAATCGAGAGAGAACGTTCCATAGTTTGTTGTAGGGCAAATATTCTTCCTTGTAAACGAGGCGGTATTTTGCTTTGCCAAATTGCCTGATTACAACTAATGATGATTGGCATAGAGAATAGGTAGCCAAAAATTCCTGCTGCTAGTACTACTAAAGAAATTCTTGTTCCTGCTAAGAGGACGATTATGCCTTGAAAAGCAACAAAACCCAGAATTGTTTTAACTCGATTTTTAAATCCCTTCCACAAACTAATCGTAATACTACCGAGCAGCATACCACAGCCACCAATAGACAAGACCATTCCTAGTTCTTCCGTAGAATTAGGTTCGTAAAGTAGAGGCCAAAGTACAACTTCTAGCATTCCTGTCGTAAAGTAACTGATAGCCACAAAACCTAAAAGATTGCGTAAACCAAGTCTGACTGCGACATAATGCCAACTAGATCTAGTTTCGGTCAAAAGTTGCCTAAAAATCGGCTCTTGTCTCTTTTTTCTGCGTTTAAGATAGGGAAATTTGACACAACTAAGCGTAGTTAAAGCCACTAGGAAAGTGGTAAAGTCAATGAGGAGAATCCCCTTGAGGTGAACAACTTGTAGTAGTAGACCTGCGCTAAAAGGGGCAGCAATTTTGGCGATCGCGCTAGAAGCTTGTACCATACCGTTAGCCTGACTCAAATTTTTTTTCGCTACTAGTTGAGCGATCGCTGCTGTGTAAGCAGGTACTTGAAAGGCATTAAAACTAGAAGTAACAATAATAGCTAGATAAATATGCCAAATTTCTAACCGACCTGAGAGGACAATTAACATCATGGTCAAGGTTACTATTCCTGCCACTAAATCACTTAAAATCATCGCCTGGCGACGATTCCACCTATCTATCAAAACCCCAGCCAGAGGAGAAACAATTACTTTGGGTAGATAGATAAAGAGAATAGTGAGAGCAAACTGGGTAATAGTACCTGTCTCCTTATAGGTTTGTTCTAAAATCCAAAATCCTAAAGCAAACTCTGTTAACTTCGAGCCAAACAGAGAAACAACTTGTCCAATCCAAACGAGCAAGAAAATTCGCATATAGTAGATTTAAAATAAGTGAAATAAATTTAAGTCGGCTAAACTAGTATGCACAATCTCAATTAAATTTGATTGAGCCAAAAATAAGAAATAATTCATTTATATGTGCATCATATAGTAAAATTTCCTTAATTGAGCAAGCCTTATAAGTATAAATACTTATGAGACAAAATTGTAAAGTATCATTTATTTTAAGTACATGATAATTACAATCGCCAGAAAGCATTTATTTTTCAGTTTTCATCTTTAATTTTCTAAAATTAAAAATATGAGAAAATAAAGGCTATTTGCTAATAAAAGCAAAAATTAGGAATTAATATAGTGTTTGGCAATCAGCCGATCAGGGTAATCAAAAGGTAAAGTCAATGTCAATGGCAAAAGTTGAGGATTATTATTCCATTCTTCAAGTTTCTCCCCATGCACCTATTACAGATATCAAAGCAGCTTTTCGCCGTCTCGCTCGTTTGTATCATCCCGACTTAAATCCTGACGATCCTGAATCGGCAGAAAAATTCAAACATATTTCCCAAGCCTATGAAACTTTATCCGATCCTAACAAGCGTCGTCGTTACGATCGAGAGTTGAAATTTAGGTCTAATCACAAGGTTAGGCAAAAAAATGAGGAATCTGTTAAAAAATCTAAATCTGCTCAAGATTTTTATAATCGGGGGATCAATAAGTCTCAACGTAAAGATTTCCAAGGCGCAATTGAAAACTACACTAAAGCGATCGAAATAGATACAAATTTTGTCGATGCGTACTTAAAGCGATGTGAAATGCGCTATAAACTGGGAGATAACAAGGGAGTTTTAGAAGATTGCTCCCAAGTCTTAAGAATAGACTCTGGCATAGCTAAAGCGCATTACTATCAGGGAAGAGCGCGTTATCGTTTGGGCTATGGACAATCGGCGATCGATTCCTACACTCAAGCTATTCATCAAGATTGTAACTATGCTCAAGCCTACTATTATCGGGCTTTAGCTTATCAAGAACAAAAGAATGCTCCAGCAGCTTTAGAAGATTTACACGTTGCTGCCAAATTATTTCACGATCAGGGCAATGTAAGTGCTTATCGTCTAACCAAGAAAACTATTCAAGACTCAACCCCTGGCATTTGGAAACCAGGTCAATTTTCAGGCAACTTTAACCGTCTCTGGCAAAATTCAGCCTTAGTATTGATTACTTATTTATTCAACCCAGGCGGAGGATTATTACCGGCATTTTCCAGCTTAGAAAAAAAAGAAGCTCTAGAAGTGGGTATTATCTATGGCATAATAGCTGACTTAATGTTTGTTTGTAGTATTTATATAAATTGGAAAAATTGGAGTAATGAAGATTTTCCTTTCGTAGCACTTTGTTTTGTCGGCATTATTCCTTTTATGATTCTAATTATCTCTAGTCATTTAATCCGCTTTTTTGCCAATAGCTCTGGCAACATTAACACAGATGTTTTTATCGCTGGCACTACTCTTTTTCCCCTAGGGTTATTAGCTTGGATTATGGGGTTTATCTCCCTATCTTGGAATGTTTTTGTCTTGCCCTTTATTATTTTTGGTTGTTCTTACACTATTTTGACTCTCTATATTGGTTGCACTCAAGTATTAAACCTCAGCGAAGCCAAAGCTGCTTTTGTGACTCCTTTAATCCTACTTACTAGTATTTTTCTCTCTTATCTAGCATTTATTCCGATCCTTCATTAATAAAAGCTATATTTTCCTATCCATACTGATACTCTTGGCTCTGATAGTGCTACAATCTATCACCATAGCTAGGGGTGTCTAAAGACTTAGGCTGAGATAGTCCCTTGGAACCTGAGACTGGGTAATACCAGCGGAGGAAAGCTGTTTATTGAGGAAAATTAAATTATGAGAGCAGAATGGGTTGCTAAACGACGGGGACAGAGCAATGTATCTCAAATGTACTATGCTCGTCAAGAATTAATTACCGAAGAAATGCACTATGTTGCTAAGCGAGAAAATCTACCAGTAGAGCTAATTCGCGACGAAGTGGCAAGGGGCAGAATGATTATTCCTGCCAATATCAATCACACTAATTTAGAGCCTATGTGTATTGGTATTGCTTCTAAATGTAAAGTAAATGCTAATATTGGTGCTTCTCCTAATTCTTCAGACATTGAGGAAGAGCTAGAAAAACTGAGGCTGGCAGTTAGATACGGTGCTGATACAGTCATGGACTTATCTACTGGAGGTGGTAACTTAGATCGAATTCGGACGGCAATTATCAATGATTCTCCTGTCCCTATTGGCACTGTACCTATTTATCAAGCTTTAGAAAGTGTTCATGGCAAAATAGAAAATCTAACTCCTGATGACTTTCTGCATATCATTGCCAAACATGCCCAGCAGGGGGTAGACTATATGACTATCCATGCAGGTATTTTAATTGAGTACTTGCCTAAGGTAAGAAATAGGATTACAGGAATTGTTTCTCGCGGTGGTGGGATTATTGCTCGTTGGATGCTCCATCATCACAAACAAAATCCTCTCTACACTCACTTTGACGAGATTATCGAAATTTTCAAAAAATATGATGTTTCTTTTAGCTTAGGGGATTCTCTTCGTCCAGGCTGTACCCACGATGCTTCCGATGAGGCACAACTGGCAGAATTGAAAACTCTGGGGCAATTGACTCGTCGTGCTTGGGAACATGATGTCCAAGTGATGGTAGAAGGGCCTGGTCATGTACCGATGGATCAAATTGAGTTTAATGTCAAAAAACAGATGGAAGAGTGTAGCGAGGCACCTTTCTATGTGCTTGGTCCTCTGGTAACGGATATTGCTCCTGGTTACGATCATATTACTTCGGCGATCGGTGCAGCTATGGCTGGTTGGTATGGTACAGCAATGCTTTGCTATGTAACTCCGAAAGAACACTTGGGTTTACCTAACGCGGAAGATGTCCGCAATGGCTTAATTGCTTACAAAATTGCTGCTCATGCTGCGGATATTGCTCGTCATCGTCCTGGGGCGAGAGATAGAGATGATGAACTGTCTCAGGCTCGTTATAATTTCGATTGGGAACGTCAATTTGAATTATCTCTAGACCCTGACAGAGCTAGAGAATACCATGATGAAACTTTACCCGCAGATATTTATAAAACTGCGGAATTTTGTTCCATGTGTGGTCCTAAATTCTGTCCCATGCAAACCAAAGTTGATGCCGATGCCTTAACTGAGTTAGAAAAGTTCTTAGCTAGAGAGCAAGAAACCGTTGGGCAAAGTTAAGCTGGTTTAAAAGTAGCGATCGCTTTTGAAACTCCAACTATGGTGGTTGAATCAAGCGATCGCTAAATATTCTGCCCAGAATTATCGAAGAGATCGCCAAAATTAGTGCGAGTTTTCTGAAGATGGAGAATAATACTCAATACAAGCAGGCATCTAAGAGATAATCTGCATTAAAGCGAACGGCATCGGTGCAAGGAAGTCCAGTAATTTGCTGAGTTTCTTCTATGGCTTTTTTAGCTGCTGCCTCATCCAAATGAAAAGTATTAAGAGCGATCGCTTTTACTGCTACTTTAGCAAAAGTTCCTCCTGCACTAGCTACGGTTTCGTATAAATGCACTACTTCGGATAGGGGAGGAATTAAGACATCTGGTAAATTGTTAATATGTTTTTGTCCTGGACGATGAACTAAGATCAAGCCTGTGGGTTGACTGCCACGGATTAAAGGTAAAGTAGCTGTAGAACCTGGATGAATTAAAGAGCCTTGTCCTTCCACTATTAGTAAGTCACATTGTTGACCTAATTTCATCACTATTGCTTCTACTGCTCCCGCAGCGAAATCTACTCTCACTGCATCTAAAGGAATTCCTTGTCCTGTAATAGCTATACCACCTTGTCCTGTAGCAACAAATTCAGTGTTAATACCTCTGGTTTTAGCAGCATGATAAATTTCTAAGCTAGTAGACATTTTACCCACTGCCATATCTGTTCCTACAGTTAAAATTCTGGTACAATCAAGCGATCGCGCCTGGGCAGAAGCAATAGTTAAACCTGGTGGTTCTCGGCGAATGTCCCAAATCCATTGTCCTGGCTGTAAATTAGTGTACTCCGATGCCATAGGTGTATGTAAACCATTCACTACCGATAGTCCAGAGGCGATCGCGCTATCAACTTCTTCTTTCCAAGCTGGGGGGAGTTTTCCCCCGGAAGGAGCAATACCAATTAATAAAACGTCAGGATTATAAGTCGAAACTTCTGATACACTAGCTACTATGGGGATATATTTATCAATACCAGTTAGTTGTTGGAGCGATTCCCCCGCAGATTGAGCGTCGATTACAGCCACAATATCCGCTTCACTGTAGCGCAAAAAAGCTAGTCCAGTTTTACCGTGATAACCACGAATGCCTTGGTGAAGTAAAATTGCCACTCGGTGTTTAGCTGTCAGAGACACGGTATTCTACTCCTAATCCTGGTTGATTGTTGGGTAATAAGCGTCCTGCTTGGAGGGTTGCGCCACAAAAAGGATCGTCAATTAGGTTTAGATGGCTATCCAAGTCGAGATAATCTGCTAGAGGAGCAAGATGAGCCATGGCGGTATTCGCTAAACTACTGTCAGAATAGCAGCCGAACATAATTTTTAAACCACAAGTACGAGCAACCTCGATCGAGCGTATCACTTCGGTTAAGCCTCCAGCTTTCATGATTTTGAGATTAATTCCTGCCACAGAGTTAGCCAGTTTAACAATATCTTTACTAGTAAAGCAACTTTCATCGACAAAGATGGGTAAAGGAGAATGATGAGATAAGGTTGCTAATTGCTCTTCTGCTCCTACTGGTAAAGGTTGCTCAATATACTCTACTTCTTGTTGGGCTAACCACTTACTCATAAGTATGGCATCTTCTAAGTTCCATCCTCCATTAGCATCAACCATTAATTTAGCCTTTGGTGCTTCCTGCTTGATAGCTAATAACATGGCGCGATCGGCTTTGATTCCCTGAGGGCTACCTAATTTTACTTTAATTACTTTAGCTTCTATAATTCTTTGCCAGTTTTGTACTCTAGCGATCGCACCTTCAGGAGAACTAATTCCTACCGTGACAGAAATAGGCACAATTGAATCACGATCTAATCCCCACAATTGCCATAGAGGTAAACCTACTTTTTTCCCTAGCCAGTCATAGAGTGCCATATCAATAGCAGCACACAAAGAAGAAGATACTTGTCCTTCAATTAAAAGAGAAGTTATTTTTTCTCGCTCTAACGGGTTATAATACTGTAACTTGGGCTTTATCTGTCTAAATTCTTCAAGCAATTGCTCAGAGGTTTTGTTTTCACTTTTAGCAATCGAAAAAGGCGAAGCTTCACCCCATCCTTCGATGTCGTCTTCTCTAATTTTGACCCAAATATTAGTATTCTTAGTTGTTGTTCCCCGACTAATCTGCAGAGGAAATTTTTTATGGACAGTAAAAGTTTGAGCTGTCAATTCCATAGTAATAGCAATCTAAATTATGAGAATTTTTCTGATTGATGGTTAATATTCCCCAATAAACAATCATTAATTCTGACTTAGTTCTAAATCATCATCCTAGTAAAAGTAAAGAAGATAGCTTAACCGCAGTCCAAAGAGAAAATTAAGTCAGGGGAAATATGTGTTTGTGGCAGTATTGCAGCGATCTTTATAGCTTTGGCTGTTTGGCAACTGTCGGAAATTTAGCAGTTTTAATTGGCTTTATGACAATAAAACCAATTAAACCAATATTTATGATTACTTATTGTGATGTAATGAGAGTAAAAAAACTGATTGGTTAAATAATTCATGTATCGAGATATAGTATAAAGAATCTTCTCTTTTTTGCAGGAAAATGGTCGTAAACCTCATACAAATTCATGACTCATCTAGATAGATTATGGAAAATGCCCTGGTCGAATCTGAAGATTGATTGGGCTAATTGTCAAAAATCATTGACAATTCTAGCCACTTCCCTGTATTTGAGTTTAATACCTTCACCAGTTAAAGCTCAAAACCTATATAAATCGCTCTATTCTAGCAATTATAATAACCTAATCAATCCATCTTCTCTTCATAGTCAAAATCTGCCAACACCAAATATTATTCAACCAGAAGAAGAAGGGATTCAAACAGATATATCTGTCATAGTTAATGAGTTTGAGATATTAGGTAGTAGTGTTTTTAGCCAGCAAGAATTACAAAAAATCACTCAACCTTTTGTTGGTCGTACCCTTTCTTTTACCGAACTATTTCAAGTGCGATCGGCTATTACTAAACTTTACACTGACAATGGTTATATTAATTCTGGGGCTTATATTCCAGAACAACAAGTAGAGTCAGGAAAATTAACTATCCAAATATTAGAAGGAGAACTAGAAGCTATTAACATAACAGGTAATAAAAGACTAAATTCTGATTATGTGCGTAAGCGTATAGCTTTAGCTGCTGGTAAACCAGTAAATATAGACTCTATACTCAAAGCTTTACAACTATTACGATTAGACCCCTTAATCGAAAATATTTCTGCTGAATTATCAACAGGAATTCGCCCTGGTACAAGTTTGTTAGATGTTGAAATTGAAGAAGCCGATGCTTTTACAGTTTCAGCAATTTTAGATAACTCTCGATCGCCTAGTGTAGGTACATTCCGTCGTGGTGCTAGTATTACCCATAACAATTTATTCGGCTTCGGGGATCGATTCGATTTCCAATACACAAATACTGATGGTAGTGATAGATTTGATTTGGATTATACTGTGCCTATCAATCTCAGGAATGGGAAACTGGGCTTAAGGTATGGCATAAATTTTAACGATATAGTTGAAGAACCTTTTACTCCTTTAGATATTAAATCAGAATCCCGTTACTACGAACTGAACTTACGTCAGCCTATAATCCAACGACCAGATAATGAACTAAGTTTGGGACTGGCTTTTTCTCGTGTGGAAAGCGAAACTTCTGTGCTAGATGAACCTTTTCGTATTTCTGTTGGTGCAGATGACCAAGGACGTACCAAAATTAGTGCGCTCAGATTTTCTCAAGAATGGGTTAATCGTGGTGAAAACCAAGTAATTGCTGCTCGTTCCCAATTTAGCATTGGAATAGATGCTTTTGAAGCCACTATTAACGAAGATGCTCCCGATAGTAGCTTTTTTGCTTGGCGAGGACAAGGACAATGGATACGTCGTTTGGATGAAGATTTCTTGTTTGTGTTGAGGGGAGATACACAATTGTCTACTAGTTCTTTAGTCCCCTTAGAACAATTTCGTTTAGGTGGTTTTGGCAGTGTTAGAGGCTATCGTCAAGATTTAAGCTTAGGAGACAATGGTTTATTTACTTCGGCAGAATTGAGAATTCCTATCTGGCGTATTCCTTCTATAGATGGATTAGTCCAGCTTACACCCTTTGTTGATATCGGTGTGGTCTGGAATCAAGAAGATAATATTGAAATTGAAGATGATATCTTACTATCATTGGGTATAGGGCTAAACTTTACTATAGGAGATAACTTCAATGCTCGTCTCGATTGGGGTATTCCTTTAATTGATGTAGATTCCGAGGGAAATTCTCTGCAAGAAAACGGTATCTATTTTCTGCTTAATTACGACTTGTTTTAGAAAAAAATAATATAGATAGTCATTAGTCATTTAGTCCTTACAACCGAGCTACTGGAGTAATAGCAATGAATTTAGCGGAACAGATTCTTTCTCAACAACCAGATAATGTGTTAGCAAGACTGAGAGGTGCAGATAAATTTTGGACTGCTTTGCGTTCTCAACAAATACAAGTTCCTCAGGTTGTCACAGAAAGCAGGGAATCTTTAGGAGAAACAGACTGGGATCTGGTTATTTGTGGCGGAACTTTGGGGATTTTGCTTGGTGCTGCTTGTGCTAAATTAGGCTGGCGAGTTGCTTTGATAGAAAGAGGTATTTTGCGAGGAAGAGAGCAAGAATGGAATATTTCTCGTCAGGAATTAGCAACTTTTTTAGAGTTGGAGTTATTAACAGAAGCAGAATTAGAAAAAGCGATCGCGACAGAATATAATCCTGCTCGTATTGGGTTTTTAGGTGGTAAAGATATCTGGGTTAAAGATGTTTTAAACATCGGTGTCGAGCCGATTTATTTATTAGATACTCTCAAGAAAAAGTTTTTAGAATTCGGCGGAAAGCTATTAGAAAATACCGCTTTTAAAACTGCTACAATTCATCCTGATGGTGTACTAGTAAAAGCAGGAGAAATAGAGCTAAAAACTTCCCTATTAATTGATGCTATGGGTCATTTTTCGCCTATTGTCAAACAAGCTAGGAAAGGAAGCAAGCCTGATGGTATTTGTGTTGTTGTTGGTAGTTGTGCGGAAGGATATCAACAGAATGAAACTGGGGATTTAATTTATTCTTTTACGCCTATTACTAATCAATGTCAGTACTTTTGGGAGGCTTTTCCTGCTAGGGACGGTAGAACAACTTATCTGTTTAGCTATTTAGATGCTCATCCAGAACGCCCTAGTTTAGAGTTTTTTATGGATGAGTATTTAAGATTATTACCAGAGTATCAAAAGATAGAATTAGCACAATTAAATTTTCAAAGATTTTTGTTTGGTTTTTTTCCCTCCTATCGTCAGAGTCCTCTACATTTACCCTTCGATCGCATTTTACCTATAGGAGACAGTAGTGGAGGACAGTCTCCTGTTAGTTTTGGTGGTTTTGGGGCAATGGTTCGTCATTTACAACGCCTCACTTTTGGTATTGATGAAGCTTTAACAATAGGTAATTTCAGCAGTAAAGATTTATCTCTCTTACAGCCTTATCAACCTAATATTTCTGTTACTTGGTTATTTCAACAGACTATGAGTGTAGGTATAAAACAGCAAGTAAATCCCGATCGAATTAATAATTTAATGAACGGTGTTTTTGTGGTAATGGATCGCTTGGGAGATGATGTAATTAAGCCTTTTTTGCAAGATGTAATTCAGTTTGCCCCTTTAGCTAAAACTTTACCTCTAGTTAATCCTAAATTGGTTTTGCCCATATTGCCTCAAGTGGGTATTAGTCCTCTCCTTGATTGGAGTAGACATTATTTTAATTTGGGACTGTATCGGAGTTTATATCCTCTAGGAAAGTTCATGGAATCGAGGGCTGATAGTTTGTCTCCTCAACAACGTTATTATTATCATCGTTGGTTAGATGCCTGGAAGTATGGTTGTGGCAGAGATTATCGGGATTAGGGGTTAGGGGTTAGGTGTTACTTTCAGGGGTATGATTTTAAGATTTGACGGTTGAGACGGGCAGAGGAAGCGGAGGAAGCAGAGGAAGCAGAGGGCGACATTTTGGAAATTGCTTGTCCATCAACGAGTTCGTAGGTAATATCTCCCTCTCCTGGAGAAAGATTTAAGAACTCTTGTAAGGTCAATTTATGATTAACTTGAAGTATCATGAAGCTAATTAGCTGGTGGCTAACTTAATTGTAATTAGATATCTGTTCCCTATTCCCTATTCCCTACCTTCACCAAATAATTTATTTTGCACAGACACTTAATTAGCCTAAATCATGTTGATTACGGAGTAAATTTTCTGTCATTTCGGCTAATTCATCTAATTCTGCTTCTAATTTAGTTGCTTTTTGTCTATAGTCCCATTTCTTCCCTAAAGCTGCCTTGGCTAGATCGTCTCGATCGCGTTTTACAGCTTCTCTAGCCACTTTATCCCAAGCTTCCATTTCTTGAAGAGCTTTTTTGTAGTCTGGTTGAACCTGATTCCAAACAAATTTGATATCACTCAAAGCCTCATTGAGCATTTTTTTAGCATTGTTTCGATCTTTCCCTTGTAGTGCTTGCTTGATTGGTTCATATAAATTAGAAGTTTTCAGCTTACCAATAGCAGGAATAAACTCACGAATTTGTTTACTATCACTAATCCCTGTCTTACACCAAGTAGCAAAATGTTCGCAGTTATTAAATAGAAAATTATACTTATCTTCTCCTAGTCTACTTTCTGCTCTTTCCACTACTACCTCGGGAACAAAACAAAATCCTTTGGAGTATTCCAAACTATAAACTGGATTACCCCGACTAAAAGTAGCAAAAGAAGTACGCTCTACTATCTCACTGGGTTTACGATAGTGAATTACAGTGCCATCACCACAATCAATTCCGTGGTGCTTGTAGAGTCCATCTAGGGTAAATAATTCTCTATAAACGTATAGTTGATCCCCTCTTGCCATGGATTATGTTACCTATTACCTAAGCTCTATTTTGTAATTTTCTTACCAATTCCGCAAAAGGTTGCCAATTATCTTCTTCTACAATTGGTTGCCAAACGGATTCAATTACTGGACGCAGTAAAGTTGTTTGCGGATTATAATAGTTTAAGCGATCGCTTATTTGGGCTCGTTCTTCAGGGGGTATTTTAGTCAAACATTGATAATATAAATCCCGCCATCGATCGTTAATTTCTCTACAGAAAGAAGCATTTTCTAAGATTATTAATTTGTCATCATACCAGCCAAGATTAAAACCACTAGCTAATTCGGCAAAGAATTGATGATAACCAATATCAGTATTTCTGAGTAATTTAAGAGTTGCTGTTAACAAATCTGTTGTTTCGGGGAGCGATAAATTTTCTAATCCCAATTTTTGGAGCATTAACTGTTGATAAGTAGAATTATAACAATCATCAAATTGAGCCAAGCCCGCTTCTAAATCGTTAATAGAGACAATCATACCCAAAGGAACTTGTAGCATTTCCAAATTCAGCTTACAAATGAAAGGTTGATTGCCATAGCTGTATCTTCCACCATAGTCAAAATAAGCAGCCGTAAATTGAGGCTCGTAAGTAGGAATAAAAGCATAAGGACCATAGTCAAAACTTTCCCCCGTAATTGACATATTGTCCGTGTTTAAAACCCCATGACAAAAACCTGCTGCCATCCACTGGGCTGCTAATTGGGCTATTCTTTCGACTAATTCTGCATAAAATTTAGCGTATTTATCCTTAGTGTCAGGAATATGGGGATAGTACAGAGCGATCGCAAAATCCAAGAGCTTTTTAGTTAAGTCCGATCGCTTAATATAATGCAGTCTCTCAAAAGTGCCAAAACGAAGGTGAGAAAGACTGAATCTAACCATTACCGACGAACGAGTAGGAGAAGGTTCGTCTCCACGCCATAGAGCTTCTCCTGTCTCAATTACACTCAAGCAGCGAGAAGTCTTAACGCCTAAATGATGTAAAGCTTCTGCTGCCAAAACTTCTCGAACACCACCTTTAAGAGTTAGTCTACCATCAGCCGTCCGAGAATAGGGCGTTCTACCAGATCCTTTTGTGCCTAAATCGTAAATATTACTATCTGTACCCCTTATCTGTCCGTAGAGAAAACCTCTTCCGTCTCCCAGAAAAGGATTATACTCTCCAAATTGATAACCGTGATAGCGTAGAGCTAAAAATGAGGTTACGGATTCAAATTTGCCAAAAGCTTCAATAAAATGCTCATCTTTAACCAATTCTGGTTGTAATCCCAA
This sequence comes from Xenococcaceae cyanobacterium, assembly GCA_051439345.1. Lineage (GTDB taxonomy): Bacteria > Cyanobacteriota > Cyanobacteriia > Cyanobacteriales > Xenococcaceae > JASJDJ01. The sequence continues at coordinate 2,389 of JBFRWE010000162.1, read as the reverse complement.
CAAAGGCAACAAAGAATCATTGCGAAAGCGAAGAATATGTTGAGGAAATTCGGCTGCTGCTACCTCATCGTAGTAGTCATTACCTAAATTTTCTAAAGCTGGTTCGTATTCAAGATGAAGAAAAGGATTCACAGAAATTCCAATTATGAAAATTAGGGTATTTCTAGATCATTGTAGGGTTTTTAGTTAGAGAGAAACAAAAAATCAGCAAAAAACTACTCGACTTATACCATTTCTCAACAGCGTGGTTCTATAAGCTTGGGAAACCCAAGCATAGCCCACGCTCAAAAGTAATCGGAGAGATAAAAAACCAATTGAAAGCAAGTAAAAAGCTCAAAACTACTATCCTCATTTTTAGTAACTATTAGCTTTTTGTCTTGTCAATTTTTTGACGGATAAGCTCAAATAATACCAATTTCAGCTTGCCAGGGAAAGCCCCGCGCTCTAATGTAGGTGAGCGTCGGGTATGTCACTTTTAAATGCGTTGGCACATGTTTAAGCCATGGGAATCTGTACCACAGGTAGTGTACAAATTGTATTGGGATGCTAACTGTTTAACTTGCTCAGTTTGAACCTCACTAGGTTTCCATGGTTTAGGATTACCATAAGCATAATAAGCTTCGACACCATCAATACCAAGATGAGCAGCTAGAGGAATAAGTTCATGAGCAGGACGACGATAACGAGCGGGGTGAGCTAGAACAGCGAAACCACCTGCTTGATGAATACTGTCAATAACTACTTCTGCATCTGCTTCTCTTCCTTGAGGACTAGAACCTTGAAGATAACGCCTGATGGCTGGATGAGAAGGCATAAAAGCGTAGCCGAGAATATGAACTTCAACTCCTTGTAGATTAGAAGTAATTTCTACTCCCGTCCAAAGATAAGGAAGATCTTGAGGATTTTTATCCTGACTAAGTTGATTTAACCATTCTTGAGCCATAAAATAACCATCAACAGAATGATGATCTGTTATTGCTAACCCTTTCATGCCAATTTGAATTGCTTGTTTAATTAGAGTTAAAGGGATTGATTTACCATCAGAACAAATAGTATGTAGATGAAAGTTGTAGGACAAAGGACAGCTATATGCGTCGATATTCTGCCAAACTTGTTTAAGGTTAGTTTTGTCTTGAGCTATTAGTGAAAACGAAGGAGAGAAAGCAATCATAAATACGAAATATTTCTAATTGTTACAAATACTTTAACAAAAATGAAGATAAAATAGCGGTAATAAAATTTAGTTAAAGCTAGCGTATCTTATAGCGTTGATAGTAATTTGATCTGAATTGTGTGCAGTATGTATATATTATCATCAGCAGCAATGAAGTCGCTCGCTCTTCAATGTTGATTTGATTAAGTTGAGTTCGCTCGAACAAACAAAATTTACAAAATATATTAATCATTTATATAAGGTGTCAGCTTCGCCAATCTATCAATTTATATGACCTCTATTTTTTCGGCGATTGTTCCCGTGATGCTAATTATTTTAGTTGGCTATCTAGCAGGTTACACTTTTTTAAACGTTCACGATACTTCTGTCAGTAAATCTCAGCAGGAGCGATCGTCAATACAGATTCAAACTATTTCTCAACTCACTCTCTATATTTTATATCCTGCTTTAATATTCGACAGCTTTTATCAAACAAACATCTCTATTGAGAGTGCTACAGGATTATTAATTGGTTTTGCTGTAACATCTTGTTTTATTTATGGGAGTATTTTGCTGGTTGGTAAAGTTATTAATTTATCTTTATCAACACAAAAAGCTTTTATTGCCACTGTACTATTTCCTAACAATGGAAATATGGGATTGCCCATCATCACTTTTGCCCTGGGAAATATTGGGCTAAAAATAGCAATACTCTACATGATTTGTTCAAGTATACTGATGTTTTGTCTTGGTCCTATATTATTACAAGGAAAAACAATTATTTATGGATTACGTCGAGCTTTAGAGTCACCTCTTACTTGGTCAATTTTAATTGGTATACTTTGGCGTGTATTTTCATTAAATCTTCCCCTCCAATTGCATACAAGTATTCAAATAGTAGGAGCAGCTGCTATTCCCCTGGCACTACTCCTATTAGGAATACAATTAGCTAAAACCCGTTTGCAATTTGGGACTAGAGAATTAATATCCGTATTGATGCGTTTATTACTAGCTCCATTAATCGCTTATCTAGTAGGAATTAACTTACATCTAAATAATTTAAATTTGCAAGTTTTAGTGATTCAAAGTGCGATGCCAACCGCCGTAAGTTCTCTAGTGTTAATTACAGAATTTGAGGGAGACAGTGATTTTGTTGCTCGCACAATCGTCATGTCTACTTTAATTGGGTTTTTGACTATTCCTGTAATAATATGGTTATTCAAGTTTAATACTTAG
>JBFRWE010000161.1:0-8668 GCA_051439345.1 Xenococcaceae cyanobacterium | reverse complement strand
TAATAGCTAGAATCAACCCCCAGCAAGGGCGAATAGATTTAAGCAAAAATTATTAAATAATCGTTACAATTAAATCAAATGTGATAATATTGTAGACCCGTACATAAGAATATATAGTCTGTACCGTTCATCTCGTCATCACTTCTAAACAAAGATGGTAACGAAAAAAAGTAGGTTTAATAACCGAAGGAACGTACTGCATCTAACTCTATGAGGTTTAATTGATGCTTGCAATTTCGATAGTTAGCTTAGTAGCTGCTACTATAGCAGTCTATTGTAGCTACACTGTCAAAGATGACGTTTTTCAGGTAGGAATTGGATTTGCTGGACTTCTTTTTATTTTAATAACGTTAGTTTGCGCTCCTTGGTTATTAAAGCTAGCAATAATGATAGTTTCTATCCCACTTTTACTTGATTTCGTCAAAATCTGGTCAGTGGAACATTATAATTAGAAATCAATAAAAGCGATCGCTCTTTTACTTTTGGGCGATCGCTTTTATATTTTTGCTTAATTTGCTCTTTAATTACACTGGCAGTTACTGTAAAGATTGCCAATCCTAAGATCCAACAGGTTTAAAATATCCTGAGCGTAACCAATTACAATTTAACGATAGCGTTTCTTACGACGAGCAATAGCCTTGCGTTTGCGCTTTTCAATGGGGGTTTCAAAATGGCGAAGACGCTTCAGATCTGAAAAGATTCCTGCTCTAGATACTTGACGTTTAAATCGACGTAGTGCGGACTCTATATTTTCGTTCTGTCCCAGAACCACTTGGGTCATTAAATACCATCCTCCAGTTTGTGATTATTACAAATATTTTTGTTTTTGCTGTTAATATTTATTTTGAGCATAAGAAGCCCATAATAAACCATTGTATCTCAAGAATGAGATTTTTCAGCAATCAATTTTTAGCTAGCTATGAGCTATCGATCGCTCTTCGTCTAATGTAAAAAGTGACGAATTCCTGTTAAGACCATCACTATCCCTAATTCATTAGCAGCAGCGATCGAGTCTTTATCTCTAATTGAGCCACCTGGTTGCACGATCGCAGCGATCCCCGCAGCAGCAGCAGTACGAACAGAATCATCAAAAGGAAAGAAACCATCACTAGCTAAAATCCCACCTTGGGCTTGCTCTCCTGCTTGTTCTAGGGCGATTTTAACCGAACCAACTCGATTCATTTGTCCTGCGCCGATCCCCAGAGTAGTTCTATCTTTAGTCACCACAATGGCATTAGACTTTACGTGCTTAACTACTTTTTGAGCAAAGAGCATTTCTGCCATCTGGGCTGGTGTTGGTTGTTTTTCAGTCACTATTTGCCAATTATCGATATCATCTTTGGCATCATCCCTATCTTGAACTAGTAATCCTCCTGCGATCGCTTTGATAGTTTGTTTGCTACCTGTCCCTAAATCTGATAATAGTAATATTCTTAATTTAGATTTAGCTTGCAGAATTTTTTGGGCTTCTTCCTCGCAACCAGGGGCAACCACACATTCAAGGAAAGTCTTAGTTAAAGCTGTAGCCGTAGCGGAATCGATGGGTTGATTGAGAGCCACAATACCCCCAAAAGCCGAAACAGAATCAGCCTTAAAAGCTTGTTCGTAAGCTTCTGCCAAACTAGAACCAATCGCCACCCCACAAGGATTGGTATGTTTAAGTACGGCTGCTGCTGGTTCTTCTGGGGGAAATTCAATGATAATGCGTCTAGCTGCTTCTAAATCTACCAAATTATTGTAGCTAAGCTCTTTTCCTTGTAATTTTTGGGCTGCTGTCCAACCTTTAGCCTTATTTCCTGTCTGATACCAGGCAGCACTTTGATGGGGATTTTCACCGTAACGGAGTAATTGTAAACGATCGCCACTAACTGTATAAGTTTGAGGTAATTCTGCTCCAGAATTTAAATCGGCAAAATAAGTAGAGATAGCGCGATCGTAAGCATAAGTATGGGCAAAAGCTTTACCTGCCATTTGTTGCCGAAATTCTAAGGATACTTCACCTTGACTATCTGTTAACTGCTGGAGATATGCTTCATACTGACTGGGAGCGCACAATACAGTTAAATATTTAAAATTCTTAGCTGCTGCCCGTAACATCGCAGGGCCACCAATATCAATTTTTTCGATCGCTTCGGCTACGGTAACATTAGGTTGAGCGATGGTTTGGCTAAAAGGATAGAGATTAACAACGACTAGATCGAGAGGACGAATCTGATTTGCTTCCATATCTTGCTTATCTTCATCTAAGTCCCTTCTCCCCAAAATTCCGCCATGAATACGAGGATGGAGAGTTTTTACCCTTCCACCCAAAATTTCAGGAGAACCAGTATAGTCACTAACTTTAGTAACGGCTATGCCAGCTTCTTGTAGAGTTTTGGCTGTTCCCCCACTACTAATAATTTCAAATTCAAATTCGGTTACTAATGCTTTGGCTAGATCGATAATTCCAGTTTTGTCCGATACACTCAGCAAGGCTAGACGTTTCATATGCTCTCTTTATTTTCTGCGACTTAGATAGATTTCTAGGTTACAAGGTTTTGGGCGACAAATTTTAATCATAATTTTTTATTCCTGTCATCAGAGTGTCCTCCTTTTTAGCTGAAGGAAAGAACGACCCAGAGTTTAAGAAAAAACCCACCTTAGCCTGGGAATTAATCGCTCAAAGTTGGCAACGGGGATATCGACCAAGACTAGTATTGACTCACAAATTTTGAAGGTAGGGGCGTTTCGCCCTTCGGGTTCAACAGTTTACTCAACGGAGGATACCTCCGCAACGTAACTGTCTCACGAAACGTCCCTACAGTATTTTTTGTTCTAACTTAAATTTGTATTGCTATATTTCCCAACTCAAGTTTGTCCATAAACTCTACCTAAAAAGAAACTGGCTTAAAAGGAAGAACATTAAAAATCAAAGAATCTATTACACTCAAAGCAAATGCACAGATTACTATACTCCAGATTCCCCAGCGTAATCTAAAGCCTGGCACAACAAAACCAGCTATTGCTAACAGTATTGAGTTAATTACTAAAGAAAACAATTCAAAAGGAACTAACTCTGTCGATAAACCAATTTTTGCTAAAGCTGGATAAGATACAGCATCGATAATAGCAAATACTACTGCGGTAATAAAGCCTTTACGGGCATCATCTATTCTGATTCCTAAAGGGAGTTTGAAAATAATTAGTAGGCTAACAATAGTAACTATAAAAGCAACAAAAACGGCATGAAAATTACTCATAAATAATCGATCCCTAAGTGACAACTAACTATTCATTAAAGCGAAATAAGACTATAATTTCTACTCTGCACATACAATCTTTATTGAATAGATAATAAATAGAGTAGGATAGATAAAATATGAGTTATTTTCGTGCTGCTGTTGATGCAACTACTGGCTATATTCCTGGGGAACAGCCCAAACCAGGAACCAAGATTATTAAACTTAACACTAACGAAAATCCTTATCCCCCTTCTCCTCGTGCTATGGAGGTATTACACAAACTTGATAGTGAATGGCTAAGACGCTATCCCGATCCTTATGCCCAAGATTTTTGTCTAGCAGTAAGTGAAGTTTTAGCAATTCCTACCGATTGGATTATTGTTAGTAATGGTAGTGATGAATTACTTAACGTAATCATTAGGGCTTGTGCGGAGGGTAGCGATCGCCCTGTGGTTTATCCGATACCAACTTATGTTTTATATCGCACTTTGACAACTTTGCAACCTGCTGAAGCGATCGAAATAAATTATCCTCAAGATTTTCAGTTGCCCATAGATCGACTAGTTGCTGCTAAGGGTGCAGTTACTTTTATTGCCTCTCCTAATAGTCCTTCTGGTCATATAGTACCCCTTGACGATCTGCGAGAATTAGCCAAAAGACTTTCTGGAGTATTAGTTATTGATGAAGCTTATGTAGATTTTGCTGAATATTCAGCCCTTACTTTAGTGAAAGAATTTGATAACGTTATTATCCTGAGAACTATGTCTAAAGGCTATTCTCTAGCAGGTTTACGTATGGGTTTTGGTATTGCTAATCCCCAATTACTTTCTGGTTTGTTTAAAGTCAAAGACAGCTACAATATTGATGCGATCGCTACTTTAGTAGGTGCAGCAGCGATGAGGGATCGAGTTTATAAAAATGAGTGTGCAGAGAAAATTAAACACTCAAGAGCAAAACTAGCGATCGATCTCAAAAATTTAGGGTTTACTGTTCTTCCTTCTCAGGGAAATTTCTTGTTAGTAACCCCCCCGACAGGCAATGCAGAAAGTTTATATCTTAAACTCAAAGAGCAGGGAATTTTAGTTCGTTACTTTAAACAACCTGGATTAGAAGATAAACTACGCATTACTGTAGGAACTGAACAACAAAATCAAACTTTATTAGAAGCATTAATAATGTTTACTATCTAAACCATAAATACATTAAGAGACGATCGATTCGCTAAAATAGATGATGCTGATTAATGTTAGTAATCCTATGGTCGCTTCTCAATTAACTGTTCCTGCTCTTAAAGAAATTGCCCAACAAACCCGTCAATCGGCAAGGAATTTAGCTATATTATCTACTGCGGAAAGAAATGAGGCTTTAGAAGCGATCGCCAATGCCTTAGCAGCAGCAGCACCAGACATTCTGGCAGCCAATGCAGCAGAGTGTCAAGCAGCACAAGAGGAAGGTATTTCTCCTGCTTTATCTGCTCGTCTCAAACTGGGAGAAACTAAACTACAAGCAGCGATCGCAGGAGTAAGAGATGTCGCTCAATTAGCCGATCCTGTGGGTAGCTGCCAAATACACCGCGAGTTAGATGATGGTTTAATCTTGAAACGGGTTACTTGTCCTTTAGGGGTACTAGGAATTATCTTTGAAGCTCGTCCAGAAGCCCTAATTCAGATTACTAGTCTGGCAATTAAATCTGGTAATGGTGTAATTCTCAAAGGGGGGAAAGAAGCAATTCGTTCTTGTCAGGCATTAGTTAAAGTAATTCACCAAGCATTAGCATCGACTAAGGTAAATCCCACAGCGATACAATTGCTTACTACCAGAGAAGAAATTAAACAGTTACTAGAACTAGATGAATATGTCGATCTAATTATTCCTAGAGGTTCTAACTCTTTTGTGCGCTACGTCCAAGACAATACTCGTATTCCCGTTTTAGGACATGCGGATGGTATTTGTCATCTTTATATAGATAGGGCAGCAGCAATAGATAAGGCAGTTAGTATTACTGTAGATGCTAAAACTCACTATCCCGCAGCATGTAATGCGATCGAAACTTTACTTGTCCATCAGGCGATCGCTCCTCAGTTTTTACCGAACCTAGCTCAAGCTTTGGCAAGTCATAAGGTAGAATTGCGCGGAGATCTTCACACCAGTGAAATTATCGAGGTTATTCCCACTCAAGAAGAAGACTGGAGTACCGAATACAGCGATCTAATCTTAGCGATTAAGATAGTAGACTCTGTAGAAGAAGCGATCGACCATATTAATACTTATGGTTCTAAGCATACTGATGCGATCGTCACTGAAGATGATCGAGCTGCTGAATTATTCCAAAATCAAGTGGATGCAGCAGGAGTATATCACAATTGTTCTACTCGTTTTGCTGATGGTTTCCGCTATGGCTTTGGAGCGGAAGTAGGTATTAGTACTCAACAAATGCCTCCTCGTGGTCCCGTAGGTTTGGAAGGTTTGGTAACTTATAAGTATAAAGTTACTGGCGACGGTCATATTGCTGCTACCTATACAGGTAAAGAGGCTAAACCTTTTACTCACAAGGATTTATAAAAAATATCCGCTCGAACTTGACGAGCAAGTTGTAAAGATAGATCTGTTTTGCCAACTTGCCTTTGCTATATCATTCTGAACTTTATTAACTACGTAACTCTGGCAATAAATATTTCCTCAAAACTTGTATGGGATGCTGAGGTTTCCAAGCTTCTAGTCTTTTAACTTGCGAGCGACAAGAGTAACCAGTAGCTAAATAATATTCTCTCTCTTCTGGGGTAATAGATAAATGTTGTCCCCAACTTAGTTGATAAATGTCTTGAGAAGTTTGGTAATGTTCGGCTTGATGTCCGTAAATGCCAGCCATGCCACAGCATCCCACAGAGATAGGTTGTAAAGATAATCCCATTGCTTGAAAAACTTGTTGCCATTGTGAACTAGAAGCCAAAGCTAAAGTTTTTTCGGTACAGTGTCCTAAAAGATAATAACTGTTGTGATTTTTATTTTTAGGTAGGCGTTGTAGTTGGCTTACTAAAAATTCTTGTAATAACTGGACTCTGGGTAATGATTCTGAAGAGTCAATAGTTTTAATATATTCATCCCGATAAGTAAGAGTAATACTAGGTTCAATGCCAACTATAGGAATATTTAAACCTCCTAACTGGGTTAGAAACTTGGTATTTTTTTGTGCGATCGAGCTAAACTCGGATAAAAAACCTAACACTTGTAATGGTTTTCCGCTACTAAAAAAAGGCGGGACATAGACTTTATAACCTAACTGAGTCAGAAAATCATAGGTATCTAAAACTATGGGCGATTCATAGAAACTAGTAAAAGCATCTTGCCATAAAATAACGCTATTTGCTTTTTCTTCCTTACTTAAGCTCGATAAATGTTCTAAATTGAATTCTGGTGCGCCTCTACTCCCTAAGCCTTGTCTAACTGTTGGAGTACTGACTAAAGGGGGATCGACTAAACCAAGAAATTGTTTGATGCACCAGCGTATCACTCGATTTTGAAGAGTATGATTATTTACTGACGATAGATAAGATTGCCAAGCAGCTAATCTTTCACTATTACCAACTAAATAATCTCTAGGCGATCGCAGATAACGAGTATAGTAAAGATCGAGAAATTTTGCCCTAAGACTGGGAATATCTACATGAATAGGGCATTGAGTAGCACAGGCTTTACAGGCAAGACAGCCGTGCATACCCTGGTAGACTTCATGGGAATAATCATAGGCACCGAAGGTTTTACCCAGCGTATTCCATAATTTTACAGTCAAACCCGTAGGGGCGGTTCGCGAACCTCCCCTACCAGGTGTCGGCAATAATTTTTGATTGGATACAACAGATAATTGTCTTAACCATTCACGCAGTAAACTAGCCCTACCTTTCGGGGAATGAATTCGATTATTCATCCCTTTGTAGGAAGGACACATGACACTATCAGGATTAAAATTAAAACACATCCCATTGCCATTACAGCTAAATGCCACTTCATACTTAGATTGCATGGCTGTATCTACTTGTCGATCGAAATGTCCTCTTAGGGGTGATTCAATAGCTAAAATTTTCTCTTTACTTTTGTAAGGAGTAACTATCTTCCCAGGATTTAAACGATTATCTGGATCGAAAGCAGCTTTGATTTTACGTAAATCTTGATATAATTCTTCACCAAAAAAAACAGGAGTATATTCACTGCGGAATCCTTTGCCGTGTTCCCCCCACATTACACCACCATACTTCCTGACAAGGGCAACTACTTTATCTGATAATTGTCGAATTAGGGTTTCATCTTCTGTTAATTTTAAATCTAATGCAGGTCGAACGTGGACGCAACCAACATCCACATGACCATACATAGCGTAATCTAGATGATATTCATCTAGTAAGGCTTTAAATTCCCGAATATAACTAAATAAAACTGAAGGAGAGACAGCAGTATCTTCAATAAAAGCGATTGGCTTGCGATTGCCTGGACGATTTCCCAGTAAACCAGCCCCTTTTTTGCGTAATTGCCAGAGATTTAGACTTTCTTGTTCATTTTTAGCAACGTAATAACCTTTAGCTTGCTGAGATTCTAGATTGCTAATCAACAAACTAGTTTTAGCTTGTAGTTGACTGAGATCGTCTCCTGCAAACTCAACTAAATTAATGGCATTAGCATCACCAAGAAAATCTTTAACCTGATAGTATATTTCATCTCCTCTAGCCAAGGCTAATATTTTTTCATCAATAGTTTCGATCGCACTTGGTTTGAGTTTTAATAAATTTTCTGCTGCTGAGAGGGCATGATCAAAACAACTATAGTGAATTGCTACTAGTTTTTTATAGTTGGGAATTTTCGTTATTTTTAGTTTTGCTTCGGTAACAATTGCTAGTGTTCCTTCTGAACCTGCAATAATTCTATTTAGAGCAAAAATATCTCTAGTTGCTGTATAAACTTTAGCCAAGTTATAGCCAGTCATAAACCGTGGCATCTTCGGAAAAGTCTGTTCGATTAATTCTTGTTTAGTAGTAACAATTTCATCAACTTGACGATAAATATTACCTAAACTGCCAGTATCTTGTTTTAATTCAGTTAAAGTACTGAGATACTGTTGATTTTCGGGTCTATTTAGTGAATCAATCCCCGCGTCTCCTTGTCTCTTTGTCTCCCCATCTCTCTCATTGATAGCTTGATTCTGCAATGTCTTATTTATATAAACAGGGCGCGATCGAACTACTGTGCCATCGACTAAAATCCAAGTAAGCTCTAAAATATGATCGCTGGTACGTCCATAGATCCGTGAACCTTTACCACAAGCATCAGTATTAATCATTCCTCCCAAAGTAGCGCGACTGCTAGGGGCAACAGAAGGCGCAAAGAATACTCCATAAGGCTGCAAATAATTATTAAGTTGGTCTAAAATTACTCCTGGTTGTACCCTTACCCAACCC
>JBFRWE010000160.1:0-10413 GCA_051439345.1 Xenococcaceae cyanobacterium | reverse complement strand
TAATGCTTTAAATAGCCCTGGCACAGAATCCCTATTAGCCTTAATCAAAAAATCAGTTTATCAGCCACCTCGTTCCACTGATATTCTCTTACAAGAATTCATTTCTCGCGGTGCTAATGATGGTGATGTAGCCACAGTATATGAAAGTATTGCTCTATATCGTTGGTCGCAAGCAAAAACAACTCAGGGGCAACCATACCAGATATATTATCCTAATCCAACTATTGAAACTGTAGCTACGGCTGCTATTGTTCGACAAAACATCGATAAAAATACTTTTAAAGCAGCTAATAAATTTATTGATTTTATTACTCAAGCAAAGCAACAAGAAGTTTTTATCCAGTATGGATTTCGTCCAGTGGTTTCTAATCTTAATTTAGCATCAGTTCCCAATAATCCTTGGGCGCAAAATATCCCTGGTGCAATGCCAAATCTTTCAGTCAAGATAGAAAAACCGCCAAGTTCCCAAGAAATTGCCGAAATCCAACGTTTATGGACTAGATTACCTTGACTAGTTACTAACTCCTTCGGGGTGAAGTAATAAGTAATGAGTAATGAGTAATGAGTAATGAGTAATAAGTAATAAGTAATAAGTAATAAGTAATAAGTAACTACTAACTACTAACTACCCTTCGGGCAGTGCGCGTTCCTTGGCGGATGGAACATCCGCAGGGTCGCACTGCTAACTACTAACTAATCACGAATTGTCTTCCAGCCACCTAACCACTTGCTTACCCAAACTGACATTATTTAGTCGATCGATCTCTCGAATTCCTGTGGGGCTAGTAACATTCACTTCGGTTAGATAACCACCAATAACATCAAGCCCCACAAAATATAAACCATCTGCTTTTAATCGATCGGCAACGGTAGCGCAAATATCTCTTTCTCTTTCAGTGATATCTACCTGTGCTACTCTGCCTCCTACTGCCATATTACCTCGAAACTCGTTACCAGTAGGAATGCGATTAACCGCCCCAATCGGTTTACCATCCAGCAGAATAATCCTTTTATCTCCTTCCTTAGCTGCGGGCAAGTATTCTTGTACCATTACTGGTTCTTGCCCCTGTTTAGTGCTAATTTCTACTAAGGAATTAAAATTGCGATCACCCGCCTCCAAAAAGATAATTCCTTCTCCTCCTTTTCCTCCCAGAGGTTTAAGTACAGCTCTTTGTTTAGCTTCGACAAATTTAGCAATTACCGCCTTATCTTGACTAACAATAGTTTCAGGAATGACAGAGGGAAATTGCAGGGCATACATTTTTTCATTGGCAGTCCTCAAACCATTAGGCGAATTAACTACTACAGTCTTTTCTGGAGCAATTAAATCGAGAATATAAGTAGCATAGAGGTAAGGAATGGTAACAGGAGGATCGGTACGCATGAATACTGCATCCATTTCCTCTAGGCAAGTCAAAACACCCTTGCCTACTTGATACCAATCTCGATCTACCTGCCAATGCCCATCTACCAACTGTACTGGTTTTAGTTGCACTGGTTCAAGAGTAGCCCAAGCCTTACCTTCGATCGCGCTTAACCGATCTAGTTGCGTAATCCAAACTTCATGACCTAATATTTGTGCAGCTTCCATTATTGCCACACTAGTATCATGTCCAGGAGCGAGTTTGAAGATGGGATCGATGATAAATGCTAGTTTCACGCCCTCTTTCCTTATCAAAGAATTAATATAGCTGCTTTAAAACTTTATAACTAAGCAGCATTACCTTCAAGTAGGGGGTCTAATTTTCCTTGACGCTCCAAAGCATAAATCTCGTCGCAGCCTCCAATAGGGATATCGTCTATAAAGATTTGGGGTAAACTGCTTCTCCCATTAGCTCTCTGAGCCATTTTCTCTCTTGCTTCCTCATCCCCATCAATACAATATTCGCTATATTCTACCCTTTTTTTGTCCAATAAAGCTTTAGCACGGATACAGAAAGGGCAGTAAGTCCAAGTGTATATCTCTACCATTGCAGTCATAAATCGATCGAATATTAAGTAACATTACAACTACTTTATTCTATGTGGTATTCACTTAATTTTGGGAATAATTACCTAAAAATCTAATTTTCTCAGTAAAGCTGTATCATAAATAGCTTCTTGCCAATATTTTGCTTCTTTAATTTGTTCGGTTGTCAAATTTTTTACGCCAAAAAATTTAGTTTTTTTAAGTTTGGCATCTTTAAGGGTAGACTGGCTAAAATTTACATCACCGAAATAGGCATTAGCAAGATTAGCTCGCACAAAATTAGTTCCGAGTAGATTAGCTCCCACAAAATCTACATCATGTAAATTTGCTTCCACAAAGTTAGCAAAACTAAGATCCGCAGTAGTTAGATGGGCATTACTAAGATTGGCATTGCTGAGATTACTTTCCACTAGATTGGCATGACTCAGATTAGCATTACTGAGATTGGCAAAACTGAGATCGACTCCACTCAAAAAAGCATGACTAAGATCTGCTCCAGCTAGATTAATTCCTCTAAGATCGGCTTCTGGTACGTGTAATCCACTAAGACTAACACTATCTTCGTTTAAGTCTTGTAATGCTTGAAATCTGGCATAACTAGTTCTCAAACCATGAGCAGAATCGATAGTTTTCCACGCTTCATAATGAGCTTTTTTATTTCTTTCAGGAGTCTCTAAAAAGAAAAGGAAGACAGCAACTAAAATGCTAAAGCCTTCGACTAAACTTAACAGGGTGGATTGTCTAATTTGGCAAAGAATCCACGTTTCTGTGTCCAGGCAATTTTTTTTACCGCCAAAAATGGCTTCAATAACTAGAATAATACTCATTAAGCACACTGCCCCAGTAATAGAAGTGAGTATACGGGACAATATCCGCTGCACGTTTTTTTTCATAATTAGGGAATTCTAACCTCTAGATTCAGTTAACAGCAAGTAGTAAAAAAACACAAAAAACTACTAACTTATAACTGAATCATGAGAGAGAGGTAGAATTGCTTGTCAACTAAACTAAATGGCAGAGGCACTTATTTGTGCTTCTTGCCAAAGTTGATTGAGAAGTATTTCAGCTTTGTGGGTTAAAGCACAGACAAATACTCCTTCATTACTATTTTCTTCAGAGGTTACCCAAGTTCCTTGAAGGCTAATTTCTAAACATTCAGCGTCACCAACTGTAAATTTGATTGTTTCATTATTTTCTAGCTTTAAAGCTCTTAAATCTTCCCATTGAGGCAAATTATTCGGAATTAAGAAGGAAGCAGTACTAGGTTCGATGTAAATACTAGTAGCAGCACGTAAACACAATAAAACTCTTATATTTAGCCAATCTTCTAAAGATTCACTCAAGGGTTCTATGTAAAAATTATTATCTGTATAAGTGAGTTTCAACATCAGCTTTGTCTCTATAATCTCAGAATTTAACGGCTTTATGAGTCACCGTTACTCCGCCGTAAGACGACTGAGCCTGCGGTGACTGGTGTTCCTCAGTCAGTAGACATCTCCGAGAATTAATCTGAAAACCTTGCCAAACAATAGTTAAATTGTAATTTCAGAAGATGTCTATTATTTACTGCCAAAACTATTCTGCAAATCAACGCCAGTGTGTATGAAAATATGCAGAAGTCTTGATTTCCTTTACGGCAGTTATAACTTGAAAATGCACCTACTCTATTGCTTCAATTGTGTTTTCCTCTGGATAAATAAAAAATAAGGGGATAGTCTATAGTTAAGTTTTCTTTATTTTTAAAGCGTTGTCACTGATATCCGTCACCTTCACGTCAAAAATATAGGTACTCTCTGCTGTTTTATTATGATTGCTAATAAACAGAATAATCTGATTAAGCCATGCTTGATAATTTCTTGATAATTGTGTTAAGTTTTGTATACTAAAAAAATATATTTTTTGGGGTGAATATTAGCTATTTTTGGGGTGATCGGAGTGCTTAAAAAACCCCGTCTCTCTAGACAAGAAGCGGGGATTAAACTTTCTAGTTAAGCTTCATAGTTATGCTAGTACAGTTTGTTTTAGTCTGTATACCCCCCCCACATTTTTTTCTGAGTTGTGATTTAATATTATTGTCTAAACTTACACTACAGGAAAATTGCCAAGCCTTATTGCTAAAAACCGTTATTACTAAACTGTGATCGCAATGCTGTGTAATGAATTTAAAGGAAAAAAGAACACTTTCTATAGATTAATGTCCTTATCTAACTGTTTAAATCCCTTTGCTATAGCTAATCATTTCCCAAAAGCACAATTTCCAACCAAGGCTTTTTATGAGAACTATGAGCAGATCATTTTATAAGAGGGACGGAAGTAAACAAAATTAACCTTAATAAATTGTTAGTAGGAGTGTTCAAATCTCTATTTAAATATTACACTTATATTACCGAAATGTCTAGTACCTAGAGGAAAAAAAATATGCGCACCCTAACTCGTACATCAACTACCGAGATGGAAGTAACCAGTATTCGTTTAGAAAGGAGCTTGAAAGATAAACTCAAAGAATTATCTGGAAATCAAGGCTACCAAGCTTTAATTCGGGATATTCTTTGGAATTATGTACATCAAAAATCTGGAGACTACCGACCTCAATTTGCTCGCTCAGATATCCGTGCTACGGTAGAGTCGATCGCCCGTAAAGACGAGAGTTGTGCTTTAACTGGAAAACTAATACAAGAAGGATCGACCATGCTTTTAGGTTTTACGATCTATGGAGATTTGGTTCCTTTAAGTATGGAAAGCCTAGCAGAATAGCAATCTATTAGATTTAGGGATTGAGTTTAATTATTAAGAAAAAATTCTAACTCTCAATTAGAGTTGCCTATTTTCTCTTCGGCTCAATCCCTATATTTTCTTTATCGTTATTATTTTGCCATGGTTTAGATAAGGGTCAAGACCAATCCGAGTAACATTTTTGTATTTTAAAATAATTGACTAGTTGGCATAGTTATTTATTTTTTATCGTTGGTCATTTATTATTAGTTTTTTTTATATAAAAAAGTCTTGATTGATTTGTCTAGTTAGTGAGAAAGAGTAGACGTTTAAATAACTAAAAAATTAATTTTTTCAAACAAAATTTAACTACTAATTAATAAAATTTAATTAATAAAATTTACATTTTTTGTTAATAGGTGCGGGAGTAGAAAGCTTCCGCTATATTTTTGAGTATATGAATAAAAATGAATAAAAATTATTATGCTGCCTGTTATTTACTCACCAGATTTTCTGTTACACGATACAGGACATTTTCATCCCGAAAAACCTGAGCGTTTAACAGCTATAGTTGAAGGATTAAAACAGGTTGCTTGGGCAGATCGAATTGATTGGCAATTACCCACTTCTATCGAGGAAAGAGAGACATTATCTGTTATTGAGCAAATTCATACCAGCGAATATATTAACCGAGTCAAAAGTATTGCTTATAGTGGAGGTGGATATTTAGATGAAGATACTCCTGTGTCGCCTCAAAGTTATGATATTGCTTTACTTGCGGTTAATGCCTGGTTAGATGGAGTTGACAAAGTTATTAGTACTAATAATCCTGTTTTTGTATTAGCCCGTCCCCCTGGACATCATGCAACTAGAAATATGGGGATGGGATTTTGTTTGTTTTCCAATGCGGCGATCGCTGCTAATTATGCCTTACAACAGTCAGAAATTCAACGGGTAGCTATTCTTGACTGGGATGTTCATCATGGCAATGGAACAGAAGCAATTGTCGAAGATAACCCTCAGATTGCTTATTGTTCAATTCATCAGTATCCTTGTTATCCTGGTACAGGTAAAAAGAGCGATCGAGGTAAGCATAATAATATTCTGAATATACCTATGTCTCCTGGGAGTACTTTGGTGGATTATCAATCTGTTTTCGATGATGAAGCGATTCCTTTTTTCAATAATTTTCAACCAGATTTAATTATTGTTAGTGCTGGTTATGATGCTAATCATCAAGATACTATAGCTAATATTTCTCTGCAACCAGAAGACTATAGTTTATTTACTAATTATCTCTTAAAGATAACTCGTCGCCTTTTATTTGGCTTGGAAGGCGGTTATCATTTACAAACCTTAACAAAGTCAGTTATTTCTACTTTAAAAAGTTGCCTTTAAAATTTCTCAGTTAGAATTAGAGTTGTTTGGAAATAAGAACCTATATTGTCTGAAGTCTTTTTACAGTGGCAACTGTAGCTATTTATTTGTTACAAAAGCTAGAAACCTTATAAATAAAGAGTTTTAGGCAATTTCCAGGGTTATTTCCCAACAAGTCTATTAGTTGAGATCAAAATGTCTTTTCATATCCAATCTACTTTTACCTTAATTACACTTTTTAACTAAAAATCAACGGTATCAGCCAATATATCAGCCTGTTTAAACAGCAATACTTGTTAAAACTTATGAACCCTCTTACTTCTGTCACAGAAATTTCTCTTTATCAACTCACGCAATCATCTAATTCTTCTTCAGCTTCAGTTGTAGTCAGTGCAAGTACATTTAAATCTTATATAGCCATACTAGTTGACTTCCTGATTAAGCAACAACTTCAAACTAAAATTTGGGTTAAATTACCACAAACAAAAACTTGGTTAAATGAAATTGACAGATATGAGCAAAAAGGTAATGCTGAGACTATCTACTGGTGTAACAATCTAAAAAATTATACAGGTACATTTTTCAACAACCAAGAGGTTAATCCCTCATCGATTATTCCTCTTACCTTAACAACTAATTCTTGGCTTAAACGAGAGTTTTTTTTCGTTGTTTTATCTTCACAATTTTCAGTTGTCATCATAGCCCAATGGCAAAAAGGAAAAGTCCAAGCAGATGCTTCAGGTAAAAGATTGCAACAACCATATCTTAATATGCTCTTGAGTTTTGAGCCTCAAAAAATTCAAGCAGTTTTACGAGGGATAAGAAGCCTAATCTCTTCTCCTAATGCACCTCAATTAGTGTCTAAGTTAGATCTTGCTTTTGCTGCGAATAATCCTAGTGAACCTAAATTGATAACTCATTTTTTAGCACAACAAATTAACCATACAGAGAATTTACAAAAATCGACAAATTCTTTCTTGCCATCTCAAACTAAGATAGTTGACTTCGCCGAACTTTCTACTTTACAAGAGGGCTTTCTCCATAACTTAGTCAGAGAATTACGCTCCCCGATAACTCATATGAAGACGGCTCTTAGTTTACTAGAGTCAAAACAAATTAAGGGAGAGCAACGTCAACGCTATTTAAAACTGTTGAACTATGAGTGTAAAAGACAAAATTCTCTAATTACTGGCTTATTAGAATTATTGCAAATTGATAGTACAACAGAAATAGAATATTTAAAATTAGATGATTTTGTTCCTGGTATTGTTAGTACTTATCAACCTTTAGCTAAAGAAAAAGAAATTCAGTTGGGATATACTATACCTGCCCAATTGCCTCCTGTATCTTGTCCTACTTCTTGGTTAAGACAAATCATTATTAATTTACTCCATAATAGTTTGCAATTCACTCCAGCTAAGGGTCGTGTTTTTGTTCAAGCTGCTCTCAAAGATGAGTATTTAGAGATAAGTATCAGTGATACAGGCGTAGGCATAGAAAGTAAAGAGTTAACCAAAGTTTTTCAGAGTTTTTATCGAGGCAAGGAGGCTATTAATAATAAAGTTGCTGGTGCTGGGTTAGGACTAACTCTAGTACAACAGTTGGTAAGACGTTGTGGTGGCTCTATTGCTGTGAATAGCAAAGTAGGAAAAGGTTCTACCTTCAAGGTATCTTTGCCTACTGTACCACCAGAACTGATAGACAAAACTACCAATAATTGAATTCAGTAGATGGTAGGGGTTAGCTCGATAGCTAACCCCTAGAATTTTAGAACCATGAATCAACAATTAAGGGAAAAAATTAGTATTTTTGATACTACTATGCGGGATGGAGAACTTACTCCAGGGGTTAACATGAATCTTCAGCAAAAAATGGCATTGGCTAAATTGCTAGAAGAGATTGGTGTTGATGTTATGGAAGTGGGTTATCCTGGTTTTTATCAAAAAGATTTAGCAGAAATACAGGCTATTGCTCAGGAAATAAAAGAGTCTACTATTTGTGGATTAGCTGGCTCTAAAATTAAAGAAATTAACACTTTAGGTCTAAGTCTTAAATCAGCTTCTAGAAGCAGAATAAATATCTACACTAATGTCAACACAAAAACACAAACTAAGTTAACCAGTCAAGATATATTAACACTAATTAAAGATAGCATTACAGCAGCAAAGCAATATACTAACGAGATAGAGTGGTCTGCTTTTGATGCTGCTAGCTGTGAGTTAGATTTTTTATGTAAAGTAGTAGAAACAGCGATCGCCCAAGGAGCAAATATAGTTTGTATTCCTGATAGTTTTGGTTCTTTATCTACTCAAGAATTTGCCGATTTAATCTCAGCAATTAGTAATCGGGTTCCCAATATCGATCGCGCTACAATTGCTGTTCATTGTCATAATGATTTGGGTTTGGCAGTAGATAATTCAATTGCTGCTTTAGAGAGTGGTGCAAGACAAATTGAATGTTCTGTTAATGGGTTAGGTGCAAGAAAAGGTAATGCAGATTTAGCTAAAATTGCTGAAGCTATCTCTCAACAAAATAATTATCAAATTGAGCTAGACAGTATATTAATTTCTCAAGCATCTGAATTAGTTAATCAGCTTTTCAGTTTTTAGATGAGTAATATCAAAGTATACAGTGATAAGCAAGCGATTAAAAATAAAATCAAAGTAGAAAATCTTAGGAAGGAATTAAGTGCGATCGATTAATGGACTTGTTGGGAAAATAATTAACCAAATCCTTTACCATTAAAAGACTTTGACCAAATTATTAACTCGCCTTGCTGTCCTCCTGCTGCCAAATATTTGCCTGTCGAATGCCACGCCAAGCTAGCAAATCCCTGGTTAGCACCTTTAAGAGTTTGCCCAACTTTCTTGGCACTGTGCCAGAGATAGATATAACCATCGTCTCCAGCAGAAGCTAGTAAAAGTGAATTAGGTTGAAAAGCGATCGCTTTAACAAATCCCTGATGCTTTTGTAGAACGTAACTTTGCCAGCTTTTATCAAGAGAATCTAGTTGCCAAATAATGATTCCATCCTGACAAGCAGATGCCAGCAGAGGTGAACCTTTTTTCCTGATATCTGACCATCTAACTTGGCTAACTTTCCCTGGAAATCCTTGCATTAGCCAGGGGGGAGGATTATCCCAGTGCAATAAAGAGATAGTTTTATCTAAATTTCCAGAAGCTAAATAATTACCATCTGCTGACCAAGCACAGTCTAAACTAGCCCCAGGAACTTGTAAAAGATAAGGTGCTTGTTGCCAATTTTTTTGCTGCCAAACTTTTACTCCTCCATGTCCACTAACTGCCAACAACTCACCCTGATTATGCCAAGCTAGACTAAATACCGAAGAAGCTTCAAAGTTTAAAGTAACAGTTATCTCTTGGCTATTAGCATGCCAAATTTTTATGGTGCGATCGACCCCAAAAGCTAAAATATTTTGGGTTGGATTCCATGCCATACAGTCGATCCAAGCTTTACCATTATCGATAGTAGCAACTAGTTTGAGCGAAGATTCTTGTAACTGCCAAATTTTGACTTGACTATTTTGTCCTGCTACAGCTAAATACTGTCCATCTGCAGAAAACCCTAGACAGTCTAGAGAGTATTCACCAGGTTTTTGTAATAAGATTAATTCTCCTGATTGCCATAAAGCAACTTCTCCCGCAGCAGTAACAGCAGCTAAAGTTTCCTTTCTCAAAGACCAGGCGATCGCTTTAACATAATTGTTAAGCATACCCTGATATTTTGGCTGGAATAAGTTTTGTATTTTCATAGACTTCTTATAAAAAGGATTCACTCGCATCAACAGATAAAAATCGGCTTTTTTGAGTTTGACTTCTTTTTCAACGGACTGTCTATATAATTTTTAGCTAGAGACTCTAAAAAAAGAATATAAATAAAAAACGCGAAAAACAGGAGTTACTCATGATTCGACTTGCCACACACAACGATCGCCAAGCGATAATGGCGATCGCTGAAGCTGTCGATCTGTTTAGTCCCCAAGAGCTTGAGGAGCTTGGCGGTATGTTGGGAGAATACTTTGAGAATAACCTCGACAGCGATCGCTTCTGGATCACCTACGATGATGGTACTCCACTGGGAGTAGCCTACTACGCACCAGAGCCTTATGCTTATGGGACATGGAACTTATACTTTATTGCCGTTCACCCCAACCATCAGGGAAAAGGATTTGGTTCTAAACTGCTGCGCTACGTCGAACAAATGTTGACGGAACGGGGCGAGCGATTATTATTAGTGGAAACTTCTGGACTGCCAAACTTTGAGCGTACACGGGCATTCTACCGCAAGCACGGGTACAACGAGGAAGCGAGAATCCGCGAATTTTACAGAGCAGG